>NZ_JACARP010000118.1:0-13831 GCF_013386595.1 Brevundimonas sp. P7753
GGCCTTCACCGGAGGGGTACGGTGGACAAACATCGATCGAAAGTTCCCGACGCCCTTGGTGTCCTTCAGCGACTTCTTGATGACCTCGGCGTCGGCCTCCTTAAGCCCGCCTTCCCCGACGTACATGATGAACCCGGCATGGGCGCCATTGATGAAGTAGCGCCGGCGGAACAGCGTCGCCCCTTCGTTCAGGAAGGCCGACTGCAGCGCGCTCAGATATTCCGGCACGCCATAGATCTCCTGGTCCAGCCAGGGTTGCATGCCGTGGAAGACGGCGCCCTTCTTGAACCAGTGCTCCCGCATGAAGCCGGACAGGAAGACAAAGGCCCCCTCCTCCACGCCCCGGCGCGTATATCGGGCTAGGCTGCGCTTCAGCTTCATCGGCCGCCCGGCCATGTTGTCGATGCGCTCGACGTAGAAGTTCGCCAGCACCAGGTGATCCAGCACCAGGCCCTCGAACGTCGTCCGGTCCAGCATGGGGTGAGGGATGAAGTCGCGCAGCAGCTGGTTCACCTTCACCCGGAAGGCTGACGAATGGTGCGACGTGACATTGCCGGCCTTCGACAGCATGTCGAGCGGCAGCGGCGGCTGATAGTAGCGACCGCCAACCCCGACCACCTCCCAGCAGTCCAGGCCCTCCATCAGGTCGCGCCGGTTCAGCACGGGCTCCGCGTCGCCCAGGCGAAACGCCATCGCGCTCGCCGCGACTGCTGCACGAGAAGTATTTCCCCATGGTCGATGGGGAAGACAAGCCGACCGAGAAGATCGCCACCGACGTCCTGCTGTCCAAGAAGCAGCTGGGCGGCCTGCAGGTCGTCAAGGTGCCCTTCTTCCCTGAAGGCACCATCCTGATCACCCGCTTGGATAACCTCTCGATCTACGAGCAGGAAAACACGCGCCGGAAGACGATCGTGGACAAGGCCAGCCGCAGCCGGGTCGAGACCTATGAATCGGTCAACGAGGCCTACGTCGTGGAGAGCTACGACTACGCCCTGCTGATCGAGAAAATCGAGGTGGTCGGCGAGTAATCGCCGGCCTCCCCTTCCCTTCATAGCGACCGGAGTCCAGCGATGAGTATCGCCGCCCGCATCAAGGCGCAGGCTGAAGCCGCAGCCAAAAAACAGGCCGAAGCCGCGGCTGAAAAGCAGGCCGAGGCCCTGGCCCAATCCAAGCCTGTCAAAATCAGGCCGCTACTGCGTCCGGCCCCGGCGGTTCCTCCCGCTCGCCCGACGGGATCGTCGCCGGCGGCTCGGCAACGCGCCTTCCTCATCGCCTCAACCGCTGGTCGCGTTCTCGCAGCTTCGGGTCTTGCGATCGAGGAGCACGGCGCCAACGACGACATCGCACTTTCGCCTGATGTCGCCCGGATCGTCCTGCAGCTGGAAGAGGACCTGAAGCGCCTGAAGGACATCAAAGCCACCGACCGCAAGGTCGAGGCTAAGATCCTGATGCTGCCGACCTACAAGGGCTGGACTGACGGCGTCCTGGCTGCCGGCGAAACCGAACGCAGCCCGCTCGACCAGGTCTTCACCACCATCATGGCCTGGACCATCGACGCCGGCGACTACATGTCCGCCCTGCCGATGCTCGAGCACGCCATGCTCTACAAGCTGGACATGCCCTCGGGCTTCAGCCGCGACCCGATCACCTTCGCCATCGATCAGATCTGCGAAGACGCCATCCGCATCTACGACGCCGGAGGCGAGCCCGCCCAGCTGTTCGAGGCCGGCGTCCTGCCCATGCTGCAGGACCTGGTCAAAGACCACGACGTCGACCTGCACGATGAGGTCGAGGCCAAGCTGCACAAGGCGCTGGGCCGCGCGATCCTGGCGGGCGCCAATCCCGACAACGACGAAGACCTCAAGCAGCGTCGCATCAGCGCCCTGGCGGAATACCAGACCGCGCTGGCCAAGGACGAAAAGTCGGGCGTGAAGGGCGACATCGCCAAGCTGACCCGTGAACTGAAGAAGGCCCAGCCGGACGCCGGCGTTGGCGCCCAGCAAGGTAAAGCCTGATGCCGAACGCGCTCATCCATCTGCTCGTCTATGTCGCTGCGCTCGCGTTCTACGCCTTCTCCCCGGCGATAGGGCAAGCCGTTGGCATGGAGCCTGTCCGCGTGGTCGTCATCACATTGTTTTCCGTGGTGATCCTCCGGCTGCATCCGACCATCCATGCCCGCTGGCGGTCGAATCAACTTCGACTCTTCACCCGCGAAAGGCGGCCATCGGTCTTCTCGATCATCTCCCTCGGCATGCTGTTGGGAGCCGCGATTGTGGGCCGCACTATGGACGTCGGTTTCATGCTGGCCGGGGTCGTGTTCATGGGTGCCGTGATCGCAACCGTTAATGCGACCTGGCCAGTGCTGGCCGAAATCGAAGACACGCCGCCCGAACAGGGCGGCTGAAGAGCTCGCCCCCCGGCGCTCGGGGCGGGGCTGGTCCGACAACAGCGGGTTCGCCCGTCTGCAGCGTCCGACCAGCCCCCCACCCCGTAGCCCGGTCGGCGTCGAAACGAAGGGCCAGCAGGCGGCCAAACAGGAAACCCTCGCTCAGCGCCATGTCTGGACCCTTCTCCTCCACTCCCGTCATCCCCGCCCCCGGCGCCGCAGCTGCGCCGGCGTCGATCACCTGCGGCCCATTCTGGCCGGATCTCGATCTGGTCGGGCTGCGCTCAGCCATCCGCGTGGATCAGGTCGTCACCGAAGAACGCCTGCGCGAAGTCGCATCGAACGCCGTCCTGGACATCATGGACGAGCTTGACGTCTGGCGTCTTGAACAGATCGCCGCCGGCTTCGACGCGCTCGCAGACGTGCCCGGCCGACACAAGGTCGATGGTCGGAGCGACTACGAGATCCGGTGGGCCAAGGCCGTTCAGTCCGTCATCGCCGCCGACCTTGCGGATCGCCAGCTGGGCCAGTCGGCGCGATCCACCGGAATGGACCGCGTCGAAGAGCTCGCCTCCGACGTCGACGTGCATAACCCGCGCAAGAAGTTCGCCGTCGAAGTCATTGGCGATCCAGATTTGAATGCGGGCCCAAGTTCCATTTTTGACTACATCGTCGTTGTAGTCGCTCGTCGGATCATCGGGGCCGCCGCTGATAGCGAAATTCAGGTCAAAACAATCTTTACCAGTGTTGATCAGACGAAATGATTGAAGCGCAGAGCCATTCCGTCTTTCTACCATCCCCTCGTAGACCAACTTGAACGACGGCTGGGCAGTACGAACGGCCTCCTCGTTCCGCTGCGCAATGACAGTTCGATCGAACTCAAGTTGGTCTCGAGCAGCCGAAACCAGCTCCCTCTGTTGTTCAACAGAGTTGCGCAGCTCCTCCCCCTGTAGCCACAGCGCCTCCCCGCTATTTCGCAATTCGATGCCCTGTTGGAAAAAACCCAGCACCAGCCAAAGGAAGGCCAGAGGCGCGAAAGCCCCCGCCAAGAAATCGCCAGCTGAGTTAGGATCGAGCAAGACGATCTTGTCCCATCTTAGATAGGCGAAGGTCACGAGAAGGCCCAACCAGACCACTGTCAGGAGGCCCCCTGCCGCTATGAGCCACAAGCCACGCCCCGGCTTCTTCATCGCGGGCGCCGCGATCGCTGGCGGTAGGTTCGCGCCTGTCACTTGGCCTGCCCCTTTACTGCAGCAGCAGCCTCTTCAAATTCTGGCAGCGTCAGATCGGCCTTGCCGGCGGCGCCCAGGTAACTGATCCAGCACCCGCTCGCCAGCGTCTTGCCCCGCTCCAGCTTGTCCTGAAGGTCCGCCATGGCGGACGGTCGCGCGTCGCCATCTAGCACCTTGGCCATCTGCTCCATGGCCTCCATCTTCAGATAGGCAGCGTTCTCGCAGATATCCTGCGCCTCCTTCATGGCCGTCTTGACCTCGCCCTTGGCGCTGCGGGGAATCTCAATCCGCCCCATGTCGAGCCAGACCGCTTTGCACGCCTCGCCCGCCGCCTTGACCGGGGTAAAGGCCGCGTAGACATCGCCCGTCCCTACCGCTTCGCCGGCGCGACGCAGCGGCGCATCGCATTGCTCCATCTTGCCCTTGACCTGGCTCCAGACCGCGTCGAACTCCGCCTGCGTCATGCCTGCCGGTTTCGCTGGCGCGGTCTCCGCCTGAGGCGTGCTCTTCTCGGCCGCCGCCACAGTCGACGTCGGTGCCTGCGGCATCATTGATCCGCCCGCCACGCACCCCGCCATCGAGCCCAGGATGATGAAAAGTCCGACCAGGCGCTTTCGCACCTTCATCCAGGCCTGCGGCCTGATGGCGTTGACCACGCCCAGGATGAAGGCCGCGAAGCTGACCAGGATGATTAAACTACCGAGCGTTTCCATGCTTAGAGCCCCCCTATCTGACGCGGTGGCCCATGCCCATAAAATGGAATTGATGCAACAACGATATTTCAAATGATGAACCGCTAAAGCAGATCATCCTGAGCGTAGGAGACGGTCAGCCCGCTCAGTGAATTTATGCGCGAGCCGTTGCCTAACCAAATGGTGTCGAGAGCATAAAAATCATTGATACGCTGACGCGAACTTAGATAGACAACTGCTCCCGTTTAAATGGTTGGCTTCCCTCATGATCGATATCGCAGTCAGGGCCCAAGACTGGTTCGCTCTCATTGCGGGAGCCCTTACGGCAGCCGCAGCGATCTTCTCCGGCTACGCACTCGCCCGATCCTATGAGGAACAAAGAAAGGCCGGCATCAACTTAGAATTGTTGTTCTCAGATAAACCCGGAGCAAAAAATCAACGGCGTTCCCAGCCGGGCTCCACGCCTCCTTCAAAAACTGGGGACATCGACCCCCCCTCAGAGGCATTTGAGACAACCGCGCTACGCAACTACTATAAGCACGCTCTATCGCGCGCCAACGTCAGCTTCTGGTTCAGCATGACTTTCGCGACCATCGGTTTTGGCGTGATCATTTTTGCATTCGTCACCCACACCAGTGCCGACATTTGGGGATCTGCGCTGAAGATGGCCGGCGGCGCGGTGATCGACGCGGTGGCAGGTCTATTCTTCGTCCAGTCAACAAATGCACAGAAGTCTATGGGCGAATTTTTTGAAAAACTGAGGCTTGATCGTCTAAACGCTGAAGCAAGATTGCTCTTGGCTGACATCGAGCATCCGGAACGACGGGACGAGGTCCGGACACAATTAGTTTTGAAATACTCAGCTATCGAAAAGCTCATCGTTAGCGGGAGCTAGCAGGCGCCACGCCCGCCCCCACACGCGCGAGAGCCGAACCCCTCTCACCCTCGCTGAGCCAGCGACGCTGGCCCCATACAGCAACGGTCGCCGTCCTAACGGGCGGCAGCCGGGTTGGTCAGAGGGCGAGCACTGCTCGCCCGCTCGATCCTGAGCAGGTTTTCCGCCGTCGGCTGCGGCCTCGATCTGGAGAATAAGTGGTCGCCCGACCAGGGCGACGCCTCATTCCTTCCCGATCATGTGGTCTCGCGCCTAGCGAGACGCCTTAAATAGATATGGGAGCCGGGATTCTCCCACCTCAGGTGATTCACGTTGGGGCCTGCGGGTTACACCCGCGCCGGATCATCTCCTGGACCAGATTGTCGCCATGGTGGTCGAGGGCGGCCATGAGTCTCGGCTGGTTGGCGTAGGCGCGCTCCTCTTTCGATTGCCGCGCTGCGCGCGGCGACACACGGGCCTCTGCTGCGGCTTCAGCGGCCTGCGGGATCGACAAGACATAGGCGTTGGACGTCTGCCTTACCTGGGGGCCACGCTGGCCCTGCTGACCCGTCTCCACGTAGCGGCGCTGCCACGTCAGGAAGCCGTGGCGCTTCAGCTGCTCCTTCCAGGCGTGGATGCTCTTGGCCGGCACATTCAGGGCGTCGCCCAGCCATTCGGCGCTGGGCTCCAGGCGGCCCTCGTAGCGGGCGGCGACGGCGACCAGGACTTCCATCAGGCGGATGGCGCCGAAGCTGATGCCGCCCTTGTCGCCCATGACACCCTTGCGGGGCGCCGCGCCCGTCCGCTGACCCTTCTTCCGCAGATGCTCGGCGTGGATGCGCAGCGCCAGCAACAGGCGACGGCCGCGTTCCCAGCTGAAGTGCTTCCACCAGCTGCGCCGCACGGCGTGGCTGTTCCGGCGCACCTTCTGGTTTGTTCGGCGGTGAAGCGGCTCGCGCCGGCCGACGCCTTCGATCATGACAGCCGCGCTCATGACGTGGCGTCCATGGCGGCGCGGACGCCGCGGATGTGGGCCTCAACACGCAGCAGGTGCGGCTCGATCTCCCGCTTCTCTGTCTCGCTATAGACGTTGTCCTCGCCCGCCTTGCGGACCAAGCGCTGGGCGATGGCCATGACCTCGCTGGCCTCACAGGCCTCGCTGGTCGCGCACTGGGCCTCGGTCGGCTCCTGATCGCTCGAGGCCAGCGCCGGCGTGTAGATCCCCGCCTGGCCGGTGGCGCGCTGCTGATGTTGCTCCAGGAACGTCACCGCCCCGATCGGCATGGTGCGTCCGCTGCCAGGCTCCCGGCAGTCGTACATGTGGGTGCGGCCCATCTTGAAGGGCGTGACCTCGAGAATGTTCAGGCAGGCATCGACGCCGCCACAGGCGTCCTGAAGCGTGCGCGCGAGATACGCGTGCTGGCGCGGGTTCATAGGATTCGCTCCCTGCGAATCCGCCTGACGGCGCTGAGCACCGGGCGCAGACATGCGTTCGCTCCGGCGGTTCAGGGCCGGGCGTTGGCAAAAGGCGTCCCGATGACCGTCCGTAAGGCGGCCACGTTTGGCTTTGATGAGGGCAAGGGGGTCGTGCGCGCCGCCTCTGGCGTCGTCGTTCCGCACCGCGAATTTCATCCCCCGGCGCCCGAAGGCGAATGGATGAGCGGTTGCGGATCGGTCCGGCCGTCGGGCTGGCGTCGCGCGCTTGCCGATGTGGTTGGGGCGCTTCCGGCGCTACGGGATCCCGCTGCGCTCGCGGTCCAGGGCGAGGCGTTTCAGCAGGTGTCGATGCAGGGCGTTCAGGCGCGCGGAGCAGGCGCGGCGCGGCAAGACTTCGTTAAGCCTTCGAACAAACCGGAAACCGATTGGGGACGCTTCGGCCGACAGGGCCAGTACGGGAGCGAAGGGACGGGTCAGCACCGCATCCCTGCTTCGTCAAAGGAGAAGGCCTTCTCGCCCGGCCCTAAGGTCATGGTCCGCGAACTACCGCGCCGTCGCGCGCCCCTGCCGCTGATCTTTCGCTGGGCCCTGAGCATTTCGATTCTGGGCATCCTTGTCGGCCTGGTCGACGCCGCGATCGGCGCGCCAGTCGGCTTCGCCATCGTCGCCCTCGCCTTCCTGGTCGCGTGGCTGCGCGGATGAAGCTCAGCCGACCAGTTCTCGCGTGCCTCTTCTTGGCGTTCGCCCTCGCTTACCTCGCCGCCTCCATCTTTCTGAAAGGCCGCCTTTCATGAACAAGAGATCCGCCACCGCGCTGGATGTCGAAATCGGCCAGCGCCTCAAGAAAGCCCGCATCCGTGTCGGCCTGACCCAAGAGGATTTGGGCAAGGCTGCAGGCCTGACGTTCCAGCAGATCCAGAAGTACGAAAAGGGCGACAACCGCGTCGCCATTTCGACCCTCGCCCGCATGCGCCCGGTCCTCGGCATCGAGGCTGCCGATCTGCTCCCGCCGCTGCGCCAGGACGGCACGCCCATCGGCGACCCGCTGGCCGCCCAGGGCGGCACCATCACCGGCATCCAGTTGGCTCGCCTGTTCGGCCAGATGCGACCGGACCAGCAGCGCGCCATGCTCGACATCGCCAAGATCGTCGTCAGCGCCAGCAGCATCCCCGAAACCATGGCATCCGCCTGATGCTGGCCAACCTCCAGATCACCAAGGAACCCTCCTGATGGACGGATCGACTTTCGCCCCCGCGCCCACCTCCCCGATCGCCTCGGCCATTGCGCTGGACGAGCGGCCAGAGCGCCGCATGAACAAGCGCGAGGCCGCAAAGGCCTTGACCAGGTCCAAGGTAAGGAATGCCGCAGAGGCCCTGTTCGACACGGTCGGTTACGACAAGGCCACTATCCGAGACATCGCCGCCAAAGCCGGCATGTCGACCGGCGCCGTCTTCGCCAACTTCAAGGACAAGCTCGCCCTCTACGTCGACATCAAGGGCCACAAGCCAGTGACGATCGAACAGGGACACGAGCTCTTCCATGTCATGCTCGACCTGATCCCTGAACTTCAGGGCGAGCTCGAGCAGCGCCAAGCAGGCAAAAACGCCGAGCCTTGGGCCTATCTGGACGCCCTTTTGCAACGCGCGGGACCCGTCGTCGAAGCAATCAAGGCCACAGCCCCGCCCGAGAACCAGGACGTATGACCCGCTCGGCCGAAACAATCCGCACCGTTAGGGCCGGCTGCACCGTCTGCCACGGCACGGCCGCGCATTGGCTCGGCCGGAACGCCGCCGGCGTCGCCGCCCGGCACCACGACGCGACTGGGCACCGCACCTGGGCAGAACAGTCGCTTCGGACCGTCTACGGCGCCGACACCGCGCTGCCCCACCCCGACCTGTTCGCCGAGGCGACCGCATGATCCTTGACCTTCGAACCGCTATCGTGGACCGCGCCTGCGCCGCCCTCGACGACGTGCGGGCCGTCGCCATCGGCGAGGCCTTTGGTCTGTCGGCCGGCGCAGCCTGGATCGCCGCGCGCCTGGAGGAAGAGCGCCAGCCCCTGTCGCGCTACACCATCCGCAAGCGACTGCCGCGCTCTGATTTAGCGATCCTCCGCAACGTCGGAGCCATCGCCCCTCTTATCGCGCAGATCCGCGACAAGATCGGCGGCGACGCCCTTTTCAGCGACCGAGATGGCTATCGCCTGACGCCGCTGGGCCGGGTCCGCATCCGCGTGGCTCTAGGGGAACCCGTTCTATGAATCGGACCACCTCTACCCGCCGTAGCCTGACGTCGCTGGTTCAAAGGGCGATTGATGGCGGAAATCATCGCGTCGACATCACACCCGACGGCAAGGTCAGCATCTTGCCGCTGATGGTGACTCCAGCCCAAGCTGAAGACTACGCACTGGATGCGGAGATTCGTGAGCTGCTGGGCGATGGCGATGCTCGACATTAAGGGCGTGCACGTCGTCACAGCCAAGGGGCGAACCTACGTCTACGCCTGGCGCGGCGGACCGCGCGTTCAGAGCGCACCAGGAAGCCCCGAATTCATCGCCGAACTGGCGGAGCTCACGGCCGGCCGTCGCACCCTGGACTCCACCAAGCTGGCGTCCCTCTGCGCCGCATGGCGCGGCAGCGACCACTGGCGCAACGAGATCTCGGCGAAGACGCGTCAGAACTGGACGCCATGGCTGGATCGCATCCAGGCCCATTTCGGCAAGACCAGCATCGCCGCATTCGACAGGCCCCTCATCCGCGTCGCGATCCGCAAATGGCGCGACGAATACAAGGCGACCCCCCGGTCAGCGGATGTCGGCCTGGAGGTGCTGAGCCGCCTGCTGTCCTTCGGGATGGACGAAGGACGCCTGATGACCAACGCCGTGAAGGGCATGCAGCGACTCTACAAGAGCGACCGCTCCATGATCATCTGGACGCCGGAAGACATGAACCGGCTCGAGGCCGCTTCATCACCCCAAATGATCGCAGCCTTCAAACTGGCAGCCCTGACCGGCCTGAGAACCAGCGATCTGTTGCGCCTGTCGTGGAACCACATTGGGCCTCTGGCGATCGAGATTTCGACAGGCAAAAGCCAGCACCGCAAGACAACGCTGATCCCTCTCTACGGCGAGCTTCGCGAGCACCTGGCGACTATCCCCAAGCGATCGACCACGGTGCTGACGAATCAGGACGGCGCCAGCTGGCGCACAGGCTTCGGCTCATCATTCCAGAAGGCGAAGACGCGCGCCGGCATCGACAAGCATTTCCATGACTTCCGGGGCACTGCAGCGACCCGCATGTATCTCGGCGGCTTGGATGAACGTGAAATCGCGGAGATCTTCACCTGGTCCGAGGACTACGTCGCATCGATGATGCGGCGCTACGTGAAGAAGGATGAACTGCTCATGGACCGCATCCGGCGGCTCGATGAGCTCAAAGCCAGAACGCCCGCTGTAAAACCGGCTGTAAAACCAGCCTAGCCCAAAGGGCTAAATCCATGGTCGGGGCGAGAGGATTCGAACCTCCGACCCTCTGGTCCCAAACCAGATGCGCTACCAGGCTGCGCTACACCCCGAACCGATGGAGCGCCCTCATGACACGCCGGAGGCCCCACCGCAACGCATTCAAGGCCTTAATCTGGATTAGGGGCGAAAGAAGCTGTGGCGAACCTGGTCGCCGGGCTTGGCGCCGATCTCGTCGGCCCGGCCCGCGCGCAGTTCCAGCACGCCGTTGGCCGCGCCGTTCGAGGGCAGAGGCGTCTGCGAATAGGGCGTCGCGTGGCTGGCGATGGAGACGATCCGGCCTTGCGGGTCGATGTAGATGATGTCCAGCGAGCTGGGCGTGTTCTTCATCCAGAAGCTCTGCTCGGTCGCCGCCGGGAACTGGAACAGCATTCCCCGGTCGTCTTCCAGCGGCGGGCGGTACATCAGGCCGCGTTCGCGCTCGGCGTCGTCGTCGGCGATCTCGACCATGAATTTGTGCTCGCCTGAAGTGGTGACGATGCTCAGCGGCTCCAGCGGCTGGCCAGCGGCGTCGACCGGCCCCTTGGGCGCACAGGCGGAGGCCAGGCCTGCGACCGAAAGGACGCCCGCCAGCAGCATACGACGCGAGAAACCCATGACTTCGCCCCTCAATGGGCGAAACCTATTCGCCCGGCCTGATCTCGGCCACCACCAGGCCCTTGGGGCCGTCGGCGAACCGCACCTGCACCGCCTCGCCGGGCGCCAGATCATCCAGCCCGCAGCGTCGCAGCGTTTCGACATGGACGAAGATATCGCCGGCCGCGCCGTCGCGCACCACGAATCCATAGCCCTTGGTGCGATTGAACCATTTGACGACCGCTGTCTCCAGCGGGCCATCGCCCGTCATCTCAAAGACAGGGCGCGGCGATGCCGAAGCACGCGGCGCCTCGCGACGCATCGGCGTCGGCTGCCCCTGCCCCAGATCGATCACGCGCACGACCTGCCACCCCTTGGCGCGACGGGCGCATTCGCAAGTGATGACTGCGCCTTCGGCGGCGGCTTCATGCCCCCCGTCGCGCAGGCTGCTGACGTGCAGCAGCACGTCTTTCAGCTCCGTCAGGTCCGGCTCATCGGGCACGATGAAGCCATAACCCTTGCCCGGATCGAACCATTTCACCGTACCGGCGATCAGGACGACATCCGGCGCTTCAATCTCGTCGTAGTCCGACAACTCACAACCCCCGCCTGCAAAGCGTGCAGAGGCTATGATTAACACGGTTCTGTGAACCGCGGAAAAACAAAAATGACGATTTTAAGCCCGACTATCGACAAAAGCGTCCCTTCCCGCTGAATGGGCGACGACAATTCACGATGCAGGGGGATAGCTCCGCGTGGCAGTCCCTAGGGGAGTCGAACCCCTCTTTTCAGGTTGAAAACCTGACGTCCTAACCGATAGACGAAGGGACCGCTGCGCGGAGGAGTGGTCTGATAGCCATCCCCACCGTATGAAGCAAGTCTGTTTTTCAACTTTCTGAACAAAGACTTCACCGGCGCGGCGGGCGCGCAAAAACACCCCTTGGGGGACGATTGAGGCTGTCGATGTCAGGGAAGGAAGAAGGCTCCGCGTGGCAGTCCCTAGGGTTCAGCCCTTGCCCCGCAACATCAACGCCCTGGAATGGATAACCGCCAAAACGGACACTTTGATTCGGAAAGGCTTTCGGATGCGATGGCTAACCCTGTTTTCCGCCCGGACGGGTTCCGATGTTCCAATTCCGTTCACGGGCAAACTGGGGTAGGCTGACATTATGGCAGAGGTGATCCCCTTTCCGCTAGCAGCGCGTCAGGCCTTCGTGACCCGACAGGCTGTCATCGCCCTTGGCCTGCCGCCTGACGCGGCCGAACGTCATATCTTGCGGATGGTAAGGGAGCAAAGCGAGGTGCTGCGTCGCAAGGGCGTGGCGGATGACCGCGTGACCCACGAGGGTGCGGCCCTGGAGGGAGCTATTCGAGCTGCGCTCTGGAAGGCCGTTCTGACCCCAGGGGGGGCGGCCTGAACGCCCTGCTTGCACCCAAGGCGGCCAACGGCGGCCTCGCCTACTGGCAGCCCCTCTATGAGGCGGTAGGGATACCAATTTTCCCGGTCGGGGATGACAAGCGGCCAGCGGTTAAGCACTGGCAAAAGGTCACCCTTCACGCCAGCCGGATATACGCGCAGAGATTCCCGAACGCGGAGACGTTTGGATTCTGCCCTGGGCGGGTCGGGATCACGGTTCTCGACATCGACAGCGCCGATCAGGCCTTCGCGGATGACCTGTTTGCGCGGTATGGCCAGCCCCAGGTTCTGATCAGGACCGCATCGGGCAAGCTGCACGGCTACTACAAGCACAATGGCGAAGGCCGGATCATAAAGCCGGAAGGTCTGCCGTATGACGTGCTGGGCGACGGGTTCGCCATCGCCCCGTATTCAGTTACCCAGAGGGGGATTTATGAGTTCGAGCGCGGCGATCTGGAATCGCTCAACGACCTGACGCCTATGCAGGCTGGGCCTGCCGTCGCTCCCGTGGCGCCGGCGAATGAGAATGCACAGCGCCTTCGGGACGGCGACGGTCGCAACAAGTCGCTGTTTCAGTATCTCGGCCCTCAGGCCCGCTCGTGTGATGACCGGGAGCAGCTTTTAGATGTGGCCCGCCACCACGCTAAGGAGGCGTTCCATGACGCCATGCCCGACGCCGAAATTGTCAGAACCGTCGACTCTGTTTGGCGGCTCCAGGTGGAAGGCCGCAACAGGATCGGTCTGAAGACCGGGGAGCAACAGCTTATGATCTCAGGCGACGTCATTGCGCGGCTCACTCAAAACCACGGCCTCAAAGCAGCCGGCTTCTACGTCTGGGCCAGGAGCCGCTTCCAAGGCCTCGACACCTTCACCCTGCCCAATGGTCTGAGCAAGACGGATGGGATCAAAGACATATCCAAGCGGGACGTGCCGGCCTGTCGGAAGGCGCTCGTGGACGAAGGGCTGATCATCCTGGAGAGGCGGAACAGTCACGTTCACGGCCCCGATTTGTTCCGATGGCCAGCCTAAGGTCACCGAAAGCGGGAAGCCTAAATAACCTTACACCCCTCTCCCCCCTATCCAGGGTCTATAGGCCTGCCTCAGCCCTCAATCAGGCCAAAATCCCGCGCGGCCCCCTGCGAACGCCTCGCAAAAGAGTCAAATCCAAAATTTGGCGGCCGTTTGGAGGGGATCAGGCGTCCATTGCCATGACCTGCCTAACCTCGCCGTGTCGGCCTACATCTGACGTGGAATAGCCGGGACAATGCCTCGCTTGCTGATGCGAGGTTGAATGTCGTCGATCCTAGAGGGTGAGCTGGCCGGTCAGGTGGCGGACGCATTGTCCGTCGCCCGCGTCCCTATGGCGCTCACCATCGTGGTGACGATCCCCGGCGGCGGCCCGGTCTATGACCCCGACCCTCCGACCTATGAGGACCACGCCTGCCAAGGCTGGCCCGAGGCGTATGCCGATGACGAGGTGGACGGGACGCGCATCGAGACGAGCGACGTGCGGGTGATGGTGCTGACCCCGACGCTCGACATTGAGCCGACGACGGCGGATCGGATCGTCGTCAACGGCAAGTCTCACGCGATCATCAACCTGAAGCGCGACGCATCGGGCGCGCTCCTCGAAATCCAAGCGAGGGCCTGACGTGATCTGGTCCCAATGCCCCGACTTTTGGGTGGGGGGGTTTTCGG
>NZ_JACARP010000012.1:0-118599 GCF_013386595.1 Brevundimonas sp. P7753
GCGGGGGCGGGGGCGGATGCGGCGCGCCGGGCGGCGGCCGCCTGTTCTTCCTCGGTGGTCTTCAACGCCGCCGCCTGGCGGGCCGCCGAGGCGTCGCGCAAGGCGTGCTGGACCGGGTCGCCGCCCTCGATGTCGCAGGCGGCCACAAGGGCCGCGCCGCCGAGGATGAGGGCGAATACTCCGGCGCGCATCAGCCTTCGATCCAGTTCGGCATCCAGCCTTCGTGGAACTCGCGCAGGTGGGCGACGGGGATGCGGTAGAGCTCGCCCTTCGGACCAGAGGAGGCGAAGTCCGCGCCCTTGGCGACGCCGACGACCGAGGCGTGCAGACCGGCGTCCTTGGCTTTCGCCAGCAGGGCTTCGGCGTCGGAAACGGCGACCAGATAGCGGGCCTGGTCTTCGCCGAACAGGAAGGCGTGGGCGTGGGCGGCGCTGGAGGCGTTCAGTTCGATGCCGACGTCCGAGGCCAGGGCGATGTCCGCCGCCGCGCCGACCAGACCGCCGTCCGACAGGTCGTGGACGACCGTCAGTTCGCCCGCTTCGATCAGGCCGCGCACGAAGTCGCCGGTCTTGCGTTCCAGCTTCAGGTCGACCGGCGGCGGGGCGCCGTCTTCACGACCCAGAACCTCGCGCAGATAGATGGACGAACCCAGCTCGCCGTGGGTCTGGCCGATCAGGACCAGGACATCGCCCTCAGCCATGCCGCCGAAGCCGGTGGTCACGTCGTAGTTGGTCAGCAGGCCGACCGCGCCGACCGTCGGGGTCGGCGGAATGGCGACGCCGTTGGTCTCGTTATAGAGGCTGACGTTGCCGCTCACGACGGGGAAGTCCAGCTCGCGGCAGGCCTCGGCCATGCCGTCAGTGGCGCGGACGATCTGGCCCATGATCTCGGGGCGCTGCGGGTTGCCGAAGTTGAGGTTGTCGGTGATGGCGATGGGACGCGAGCCTACGGCGGTCAGGTTGCGCCAGGCCTCGGCCACGGCCTGCTTGCCGCCTTCATAGGGGTCGGCCTGGACATAGCGCGGGGTGCAGTCGCTGGTCACGGCCAGACCCTTGTCCGTGCCGTGGACGCGGACCACGCCGGCGTCGGCGCCGGTGGACGAGTCCTGCAGCGTGTCGGCCATGACGTGGCGGTCGTACTGTTCCCAGATCCAGCGCTTGGAGGCCATGTCGGGGCAGGCGATGACCTTGATGACCGCGTCGTTCCAGCTTTCCGGCGCCGGAACCTCGGACGGCTCCAGGCGCGGCTGAAGTTCGGGCTGGACCCAGGGGCGGTCGTAGAGGGGGGCGTCGTCGAACAGCGGGGCCAGCGGCACGTCGCAGACCACCTCGCCGTGATGCTTCAGCACCAGATGGCCGGTGTTGGTCGTCTTGCCGATGATGGCGAAGTCCAGGCCCCACTTCTGGAAGATGCGATAGCCGACGTCCTCGAAGCCGGGCTTGAGGACCGCCAGCATCCGCTCCTGGCTTTCCGACAGCATCATCTCATAGGCGGTCATGCCTTCTTCGCGCTGAGGCACCTTGTCGAGATCCAGCTCGACGCCGACGCCGCCCTTGCCGGCCATCTCGACCGAGGAGGAGGTCAGGCCCGCCGCGCCCATGTCCTGAATGGCGGCGACCGCGCCCGAGGCCATCAGCTCCAGCGTGGCTTCGATCAGCAGCTTCTCGGCGAAGGGATCGCCGACCTGAACGGTGGGGCGCTTGGCCTCCGACTCGTCGTCGAACTCGGTCGAGGACATGGTGGCGCCGTGGATGCCGTCGCGGCCCGTCTTGGAGCCGAAATAGACCACGTCATGCCCGGCCTCGGGCGCGGCCGAGTAGTAGATCTCGTCAGCCTTGGCGATGCCTACGCACATGGCGTTGACCAGGATGTTGCCGTTGTAGCCCTTGTGGAAGTTGGTCTCGCCCGCGACCGTCGGCACGCCGACGCAGTTGCCGTAGCCGCCGATGCCCGAGACCACGCCCTTGACCAGTCGCTTGGTCTTCTCATGCGAAGGCTCGCCGAAGCGCAGGGCGTTCAGCAGGGCCACCGGGCGGGCACCCATGGTGAAGACGTCGCGCATGATGCCGCCCACGCCCGTCGCCGCGCCCTGATAGGGCTCGATATAGGAGGGGTGGTTGTGGCTCTCCATCTTGAAGATGCAGGCGTCGCCATCGTCGATGTCGATGACCCCGGCGTTCTCGCCCGGGCCGCAGATGACGCGCGGTCCCGTGACCGGGAACTTCATCAGCTGCTTCTTGGAGGATTTGTAGGAGCAGTGCTCGGACCACATGACCGAGAAGACGCCCAGCTCGACCTGGTTGGGCTCTCGGCCCAGCCGGTCCAGCAGGACCTCATACTCGTTCGGAGCCAGACCGTATTCAGCGGCCAATACTGCGGTGGTCTTTTGCGGAGCGCTCATGGGCGGGGCTTCTAGCCGGGTCTGAGCCTCCTGTCAGCCCGTCCGATCAGCGACGACGCTCGATCCCGCGTTTCAGACCGAAGACCAGGATGACGGCGGCGACCACCAGCAGGAAGGCGGCGCCCAGGGCGGTGAAGCCAAGCACCGGATTCCGCTCCTGTTCTGCGACAAAGGCCCCGACCAGACCCCAGGCGATCGGCAGGGGATAGGCCAGGGTGCGCAGGCTCGCTGTCACCGCCGCTCCGACCAGAACCACGACCGCGACGGCCGCGATGGCCCAGCCTGTCGGCGACAGGAAGGCGGGCAGGGCGTCAAAGGCCGTCGCCGTGGTGATCAGGTTCAGCGGCGCGGCGATGGTCAGCCAGCCGGCCAGCGCCGCCAGCGGCCAGATCAGGAACCAGCGGTCGCGTTCCATCACCCTAGTCGCGCGGATGGTCCGAGCATTGGCCAGCAAGGGAACCACCAGAGCCAGCAGCGAGGCGAAGATGACCATGACGCTGGCCGCCTTCAGGTTCAGCGCCGCGACGATGATCCATAAGCCGATCCCGAACAGGGCCACCGCCGAGGGCCAGCCCATGCGGTTGATCAGCACGCTTTCGCCGGTCTGGGGCAGAACCTGCCGTCCGGCATAGGCCAGCAGCCCCAGATAGATCAGGCCCCAGATGGAGAAGGCGTAGCCCGCCACCTGCAACGTCTGATTGCCGTCCGCCGCGAACTCGGCCTGAGACAGGCCGAAGCCGCCCAGGTTCTGCACGACCGGAACCACGACGGCGAAAACAGCCGCGGCCAGCACCACCAGTCGGCGGGTTCTCTGGGCGGGGGTAGGGCGTTCGATGGCGGACATAGGGGCGGCTCCGGCTCAGCTTCACCGCAACTACGCGCCGGGCGGGGGTTTGGTTCACCGGAACCGTACGCGCGCCGCTCCGCTTAGAACAGCAGGACGCCCATCAAGGAGACCCACCATGGCCGACCCCGACAACCTGCCGGAAGACCCGGCACTCGAAACCGACGAGGTCGAAACCAACCGCGCCCTGGAACAGGGCCTGGGCGTCGGCGCCCGCGAACTGGCAGCCATCGGCGAATCCGGCGCAGCCGGCACGCTGGAACGCCCGCTGGATGAAGACGGCGAGCCCATAGAACCGGAACTTGAAGTCGACGAACTGGGCCGCAGCGCCAGCGTGCTGGACCGCAAGACCGCTCAGGTCGACGACAAGGAGCAGCTGGACAAGGCGTCCGACGCCTAGGCCGTTCAGGCGGCGGCGTAGATGCTCTGGAACAGAGTGGCGCCGTCGGCGCTGCCCAGTTCGGCTTCGAAGGCGCGGTCGGGGTGGGGCATCATGCCCAGGACATTGCCGCGTGCGTTCTGGATGCCGGCGATGTCGGCGACCGAGCCGTTGGGGTTGTCGGCATAGCGGAACACCACCTGGCCTTCGCCCTCGAGGCGGGCCAGGGTTTCGGCGTCGGCGAAATAGTTTCCGTCGGCGTTGCCTTGGGTCATGACGACCTCGCGCTGACCCTGATAGCCCGAGGTGAAGCGGGTCTGGCCGTTGGCGACCGTGATGCTGATCGGCTTGCAGATATACTTCAGGCCGCTGTTGCGCAGCAGGGCGCCGGGCAGCATTCCGGCTTCGCACAGAATTTGGAAGCCGTTGCAGATGCCGACCACGGTGACGCCGTCGTCGGCGGCCTTCTTGACGGCCTGCATGATCGGGGCCTGGGCCGCCATCGCGCCGCAGCGCAGATAGTCGCCGTAGGAGAAACCGCCCGGCAGGACGATCAGATCGAGGCCTTTCGGCAGCTCGCTCTCGGCGTGCCAGACCATTTCGACCTGCTCGCCAGTGGAGCGTTCGATGGCGACCTTGCAGTCGCGATCACAGTTGGACCCGGGGAAGACGATGACGGCTGCGCTCATGGGCGGGCCTCCTAGCATCAATTGTTCAGGATGTCAGGCGTGGCTTTGACCTGTCTTGCGTCCGGTCAGCCAGGCGACGATCCAGACCGCGAAACCGCCCAGCGACAGGGCCACGCCGACCCAGCCGGTCGAGGTCCAGCCCCAGCCCGCCGCGATGGCCATGCCGCCCAGCAGGGGGCCAATGGCGTTTGCGGTGTTGAAGGCCGAATGGTTCAGGGCCGCGGCCAAGGTCTGCGCGTCGCCGGCCACGTCCATCAGGCGGGTTTGCAGGATGGAGCCCAGCCCGCCGCCGCCGCCGATCAAGAAGACCACGATCAGCATGGCCCACAGATGCGGGGCCGCGAACGGATAGAGAGCCAGGGCGGCGGCGCTCCACAGCAGCAGCCCGCCCGCCGCCTTCATGCCGTAGCGGTCGGCGGCCCAGGCGCCCAGCAGGTTGCCGCCCATCATGCCCAGACCGAACATGGCGAAGACCCAGGGCAGGACCTCGGGCCCTACGCCGGTCACGGCGGTCAGGGTCGAGGCCAGATAGGCGTAGACCGCGAACATGCCGCCGAAGCCGATGGTCCCGACGCCCAGCGTCAGCCAGACCTGCCCGCGCTTCAGGGCCCCCAGCTCGCGCATGGGGCTGGCGTCGGCGTGGGCCGGGTCGCGCGGCGCGAACAGGGCGACCAGGGCCATGGTGATGACCGCCAGAACGCTGACGATGGCGAAGGTCCAGCGCCAGCCGAAGGCGTGGCTGACAGCGGTGGCGACGGGCACGCCGATGACGGTGGCGACGGTCAGGCCCAGCAGGATGGTCGAGACGGCGCGGGTGCGCAGCCGCAACGGCACCAGCGACGCCGCCACCAGGGCGGCCACGCCGAAATATGCCCCGTGCGGAATGCCGCTGAGGAAGCGGAAGGCCAGCATCCATTCATAGTTGGGAGCGATGGCGCTCAGCGCATTGCCGACCGCAAACAGGGCCATGAAGCCGATCAGCAGCAGCCAGCGCGGCGCGCGCGCCCCCAGCACCGCCAGGATCGGCGCCCCGACCACCACCCCGGCGGCATAGGCGCTGATGACGTGACCGGCGGTGGGCTCATCGACGCCCAGACCCGCCGCGAAGTCGGGCAGGACGCTCATGGCCGCGAACTCGGTGACGCCGATGGCGAAGCCGCCCATGGCCAGGGCCAGCAGGACCAGGGCCACCTTGCCCGGCGCGGCGACCGTCTCCATCGCAGATGACGGCGCGCAGATGCGCTCGTCGATACAGGCGGCGGCGTCGGTGGGGGCCATGAACTATCGCAATGCAACAAACTTACAGTGCGTCGCAAAATAGGGGCCGAGGTCGCAGGCGCAACCTTGGCCGGACGATCAGCTCATCACGCTTTGTTTGCGCTGGGTTCAGGCGGCCGCCAGTTCTGCGCGGACCTTGGGGTGCGACACCGACAGGCCCAGGGTCTGGGCGGCGTAGAGCTCCAGCAGCAGCCGATCGTGACCATCTGGCACGTTCAGCCAGCGGGCCTGGATCGGCTGGCGGCGGCCGGGACGCGGCGCGGGCTCGCTGACGCTGATCAGAGGGACGCCATGGCCTGGCTGGTGCACGTGGGCGGCCAGCGCCAGACGCAGCGACGGCGCCAGCAAACGCTCCTCCAGATGGGGCGGGCTGCCGACATGGATAGGCTCGTCCTCCTGATAGAAGACATAGACCGCCCCGGCTGCGGGCAGTCGCGCCCGCGTCAGGGGTTCCAGCGGCCGAGCCATCAGGCGGCGGAACAGGTCGGGGACCGTCGCCAGCCTCTGCTGATGGTCGAGCGTCGCCGCCGTCACCCGCCGGTGTTCTCGTAGGTCGCGGTGATCGAGGCCTTGGCCAACGTGTGGAAATGCAGGTTGAAGCCGAAGACGGCGCCCGAGTTGTCCGGCGTCACGTCCAGCCTGTCCGTGTCCACGGCGAAGACGGTGAAGATGTAGCGATGCGGGCCGTGGCCTGGCGGCGGGGCGGCCCCGCCGAAGCCGGCCTCGCCATAGTCGGTGCGGCCCTGGGCCGCGCCCTGGGGCAGGTTGGCGCCGCCGACGGCGCCCGCGCCCGCCGCCAGTTCGGTCACGTCGGCGGGGATATTGGCCACGGTCCAGTGCCAGAAGCCCGAGCCCGTGGGGGCGTCTGGATCATAGCAGGTGACGGCGAAGCTCTTCGTGCCCTCCGGCGCCCCGGACCAGGACAGCTGGGGCGAGGTGTCGCCCAGAGCCTTCACCTGGGCGTCGGGTAGGACGCCGCCGTCGCGGATGTCGGCGGAGGTGAGGGTGAAGGTCATCGGAGGCGCTCCCTTGATCTGGTTGTCGGACGGAACGGTCCGGCTTTGATACCGTTGCGCAGCGACAGTCTGTTCCTAGCCAAGCTTGATCCTGGTTCAAAGCGCGGAGCGCCGGATGCTGCAAGCCCTTCTCGATCAGACCTTCCTGACGCGAGCCGTGCGGGTGCGCCTGCCGGACGGGCGCGAGCTGACGGCGGGACCGGGAACGCCGGAATTGACGGCGGTGATCCAAGACACGAAGACGGCCCTGGCCATCGCCGCCAACCCAGACCTGGCCCTGGGCGAAGCCTTCATGGACGGGACCTTCCGGGTCGAGGGCGGCGACATCTACGCCTTCCTGCAGCTGACGACGTCGCAGCTGGCCATCCGGCCGCGCGGTGGAAAACTGGACCTGCTGCAACGCATTCGGCGCGGCGCCGAGCAGGCCAACGACCGGCTGCACGCGCGCAACAACGTTCATCACCATTATGACCTGACGGTCGACTTCTACCGGCTGTTTCTGGACGAAGACCTGCAATATTCCTGCGCCTTCTTCGAGACGCCGGACGCCACCCTGGAACAGGCCCAGACGGCCAAGAAGCGGCGGCTGATCGACAAGCTGCTGCTGGCGCCGGGGCAGAGCGCGCTGGACATCGGTTGCGGCTGGGGTGGGCTGGGTCTGTCGATGGCCGAGCGTGGCGCGCGCGTCACCGGCGTCACCCTGTCGACTGAACAGCACCGCACCGCCAACGAGCGGGCGGCGGCGCGCGGCCTGGCCGACCGTGCCGAGTTCCTGCTGCAGGACTATCGCGACCTGAACCAGACCTTCGACCGCATCATCTCGGTCGGCATGTTCGAGCACGTCGGAGCGCCCAACTATCAGGAGTATTTCGACACGGTCGCCCGGCTGCTGGACGACGACGGGGTGGCGGTGATCCATTCCATCGGCCGCAAGACCCCGCCCAGCCGCACGCAACCGTTTATCCGCAAATACATCTTCCCCGGCGGCTATATCCCGGCCCTGTCCGAGGTCCTGCCCGCCATTGAACGCTCGGGCCTGTGGGTGACGGACATGGAGGTGCTGCGGCTGCACTACGCGGAGACGCTGAGGATCTGGCGAGAACGGTTCCTGGCGCGGCGCGACGAGGCCTTGGCGCTTTACGATGAGCGGTTCTGCCGGATGTGGGAGTTCTATCTCGCCGCCAGCGAGGTCGCTTTCCGCGAGCTGGGGCACATGGTCTTCCAGTTGCAGCTGACCAAGCAGCAGACGGCGGTCCCGCTAAGTCGCGATTATCTCTGCCAGTAGGGCCTTCTTTTCCTCCCATTATCATGGGGAGGGGACCGCGTAGCGGTGGAGGGGGCGACGCAAACGTCAGCCGTCGAGCCGCTCCTTCCGTCTCGTCGGCTGCGCCGTCGATCCACCTCCCCATCGCTGCGCGACAGGGAGGAAAACAAAAAAGGCCGCTCTTTCGAGCGGCCCTGATCGTCAGATTGTCGCGGCCTTACGCCACTTCGATCCGGTAGCTTTCGATGACCGTGTTGGCCAGCAGGGTGTCGCACATGCGTTTCACCTCGGCTTCCTTGTCGGCGACGCTGTCGTCGAGGTCGAACTCGATCATCTTGCCGACGCGGGCGTTGGCGACGCCGGCCCAGCCCAGACCTTGCAGGGCGCCTTCGACGGCCTTGCCCTGAACGTCCAGAACGCCGGGCTTCAGGAAGACGTGAACCTTCACCTTGGCCATTAGTGCAGTCCTCCTTGGATCACGGTCGGCATGTCCTTCATGATGCCGAGGCGGCGGGCCACCTCGGTGTAGCTTTCGATGACGTCGCCCATGTCGCGACGGAAGCGGTCCTTGTCCAGCTTCTCGCCGGTGGCGGTGTCCCACAGACGGCAGCTGTCGGGGCTGATCTCGTCGGCCAGGATGACGCGGGCGAAGTCGTTTTCCCACACCCGGCCGAACTCGATCTTGAAGTCCACCAGGGTGATGCCGACGGCGCCGAACATGCCGCACAGGTAGTCGTTGACGCGGACGGTCATGGCCAGGATGTCGTCCAGCTCCTGGGTCGTGGCCCAGTTGAAGGCGGTGATGTGCTCTTCCGTCACCATCGGGTCGTTCAACTCATCCTTCTTGTAATAGAATTCGATGATCGAACGGGGCAGGGCGGTGCCCTCTTCCTGGCCCAGACGGGTGGCCAGCGAGCCGGCGACGACGTTGCGGCAGACGACTTCCAGCGGAATGATCTCGACTTCGCGGATCAGCTGCTCGCGCAGGTTCAGGCGCTTGATGAAGTGGTTGGTCACGCCGATGCCGTTCAGGCGCGACATGACGAACTCGCTGATGCGGTTGTTGATCACGCCCTTGCCTTCCAGCACGGCCTTTTTCTGGGCGTTGAAGGCGGTCGCGTCGTCCTTGAAATACTGGATCAGCGTGCCCGGCTCGGGACCCTCGTACAGGATCTTGGCCTTGCCCTCGTAGATCTTCTTGCGCTTGGAATTCATGGTCGTGTCCCGAGAGGGAAGAAAACAGACTGTCCTCAAAACGAAAAACGCGCGGCCCGGCGGCTGTGGGCGGCGCGATCCTGAATCGACGACGGGTATATAAGATCGCACGCCCTTTAACCGAAGGGCGTCTGTGACACAAATATCCTCCTGTAACGCAGCGTCAGAACCGCGACCGCGAGTCCAGTTGCGTTCACAGGCGAGGGGGCTATAGACGGCGATGCGGACCCCAATTCCGTCCGCCACTGGAGTGACTACGCGCATGACGACCTTCGACGATCGGGAAAAGGGCTACGAGTCCAAGTACGCCCTCGATCAGGAACAAGAGTTCAAGGCCATCGCGCGTCGTAATAAGATGCTGGGCCTGTGGGCGGCCGAGAAGATGGGCCTGTCGACCGATAGCGCCGAGCAATACGCCGCCGCCGTGGTCCGCGCCGACTTCGAGCAGCCGGGCGAGGAAGACGTCTTCCGCAAGGTCGCCGGCGACTTCAAGGGCTCGGGCCTGACGGTGTCCGAGGGCGAACTGCGCTCCAAGATGGACGAACTGGCCTCGATCGCCCGCGAACAGATCCGCGCCGGCGAATAGGCCTCGGTTCCAACCGACCGAATTCAGAAGGGCCGCTGCCGGATATGGCAGCGGCCCTTCTTCTATTTCAGGCCGTCGCCGCGATTATTTCGGCATCAGCACCGTGTCGATGACGTGGACCACGCCGTTCGACTGGCCGACGTCGGCCTGGGTGATGGTCGAGGTTCCGCCCTTGGCGTCGGTGATGGTCCACTTGCCGCCGCCGGCGTCCTTGACCATCAGCTTCTCGCCCTGAACCGTGGTCAGGGTGGCCGTGCCGCCGCCCTTCTGGGCCTCGGCGGCGATGTCGGCGGCGGTCAGGCGACCGGGCACGACGTGATAGGTCAGGATCTTGGTCAGGGCGGCCTTCTGGGCCGGCTCCATCAGGCTGGTGCGCGTGGCGGCCGGGATCTTCTCGAACGCCGCATTGTCAGGGGCGAAGACGGTGAAGGGGCCGGGGCCTTGCAGGGTCGTGGCCAGGCCCGCGGCCTGAACGGCGGCGACCAGGGTGGTCAGGTTGGGCGCCTTGGCGGCGTTGGTGACGATGTTGTCGGCAGGGCTCATGGCCACGCCGCCGACCATGGGATCGGTGGTCACAGGCGCCATTGCGGCCGAATCGGCTGGCATGGCGTCGGCCGGCGCCTTCTCGACCTTGGTTTCATTGTTGCCGCAGGCGGCCAGCGTCAGCAGGGCGGCGGCGGATACGGTAGCGAAGCTGGCGGTACGGATCATCTTCATGTCGTCTCTCCATCGACAGCCGCTCGAAGGGGCGGCGGGTCGGGGAGAACTACGGTCGAGCAGGCCAAATGGTTCAAATTATCCGGCGCGGCGCGTGATCACGATTGAACCTTAGTCGGCGAAGACGACTGTCTTGCCGTCGTGCATCAGAATGCGGTCGTGCAGGTGATGCGACACCGCCCGCGCCAGAACGCGGCGTTCGATGTCCCGGCCCTTGCGGATCAGATCGGCGGGGGCGTCGCGGTGGCTGATGCGCTCCACGTCCTGTTCGATGATGGGGCCTTCGTCCAGGTCGGCGGTGACATAGTGGGCCGTGGCGCCGATCACCTTCACCCCGCGCGCATGGGCCTGGTGATAGGGCTTGGCCCCCTTGAAGCCCGGCAGGAAGGAGTGGTGGATATTGATGCAGCGCCCCGCCAGCCGCGCCGTCAGATCGTCCGACAGGATCTGCATATAGCGCGCCAGCACCACCAGCTCCGTGCCCGTCGCCTCGATCAGGGCCAGAAGCTGGGCCTCCTGCGACGCCTTGTCGCCGCTCATGGGCAGGTGGTGGAAGGGCAGGTCGCCCAGATCGACGTGGCCGATCATGTCGCGCGGGTGGTTGGACACGATGGCCGTCACCTGCATGAGCAGTTCGTCGATGCGCCAGCGGTACAGCAGGTCGGCTAGGCAGTGGTCGAACCGCGAGGTCAGGATCATCACCTTGCGCGGCTCCGGCCCGCGCAGGGTCCAGTCCATGTCGAACTGCAGGGCCAGCGGCGTGAAGGCGGCGCGGATCGCGTCCTCGGCGTCGCCTTCCATCGGCTCGAACACCACGCGCATGAAGAAGTAGCCGCTCAGGGCGTCGCCGAACTGCTGAGCGTCGGAAATATTGGCGTCTCGCTCCAGCAGAAAGGCGGAGACGGCCGCCACGATGCCGTGGCGGTCAGGGCAGGACAGGGTCAGAATCATCGAGCGGCCGACTTATTCGGGGAGGAAGTCGCCGAGTATGGCCCAGCTTTCCGCCTTTGCCGACAAGGATATTGCGTGCGCCGGGCTGGAGGACGGCAGGTCGATCAGGGCTACCCGCCCCAGATCAGGCCGATCGGCCAGAATGCGCCGCCCCAGCTTCGCCGCCAGTCCGCCGTTGAAGGCCACGGCGCGCAGCGCGGGCAGGGCGGTGATCAGACCGCGCAGGTCGGCGGCCTCCGGCGAGCGTATGGCGGCGTCCAGACTGCCGGATCGCTCCGCCGAGGCGATGACGTCCCACAGCCCGACGCCATGCGCCCTCAGGCGATCCAGCCTTTGCTCATAGGGCAGGGCGGTCAGACCCTCGCCCAGCAGGCCGCCGATCAGGGGCCAGAAGCCGTTGCGCGGATGGGCGTAGTACTGGGCCGCCTTCAGCGAGGCGTCGCCCGGTAGGCTGCCCAGTATCAGGATGCGGGTGCGGTCGTCGACGACAGGATCGAAGCCGACGGACCGCCCAACCGCAGACAAGGGTCTCAGCCCTCGCCGAAGACCCGCTTGAACACTACGTCGACGTTCCTGGTGTGGTAGCCGAGGTCGAACAGGGCTTCCAGTTGATCGGCCGGCAGGGTGACGCGCGCGTCGGCCTTGAGGAAGTCGAGGAAGGCGCCTTCGCCGCGCCAGACCTTCATGGCGTTCTCCTGAACCGCGGCATAGGCGTCTTCACGCGACACGCCGGCCTGGGTCAGGGCCAGCATGACCCGTTGCGAGTGCACCAGACCGCCCAGGCGGTCGATGTTCTTCTGCATGTTCTCAGGGTAAACGTTCAGGCGCTCGATCACCCCCGCCAGACGGTGCAGGGCGAAGTCCAGGTGGACCGTCGCATCAGGGCCGATGCCGCGCTCGACCGAGGAGTGGCTGATGTCGCGCTCGTGCCACAGGGCGACGTTCTCCATCGCCGGGACGACCGCCGAGCGCACCAGACGGGCCAGGCCGGTCAGGTTCTCGGTCAGGATCGGGTTGCGCTTGTGCGGCATGGCCGACGAGCCCTTCTGGCCCTTGTCGAAGAACTCCTCGGCTTCGAGGACTTCGGTGCGCTGCAGGTGGCGGATCTCCACGGCCAGACGCTCGATCGACGAGGCGACCACGCCGAGGGCGGCGAAGTAGGCGGCGTGACGGTCGCGCGGGATGACCTGGGTCGAGACGGGCTCGACGGCCAGACCCATCTTGTCGGCGACGTACTGCTCAACCGCCGGATCGACGTTGGCGAAGGTGCCGACGGCGCCCGAGATGGCGCAGGTGGCGATTTCCTCGCGGGCCGTGATCAGGCGGCGCTTGGCGCGCTGGAACTCGGCGTGATAGCCGGCCAGCTTCAGGCCGAAGGTGACGGGCTCGGCGTGGATGCCGTGCGAACGACCGACGGTCGGGGTGTATTTGTGTTCCTTGGCGCGGACTTCCAGCGCGGCCAGGACGCGGTCGACGCCGCCCAGCAGCAGGTCGGTCGAGCGCGCCAGCTGCACCGCGAAGCAGGTGTCCAGCACGTCCGACGAGGTCATGCCCTGGTGCAGGAAGCGGGCTTCCTCGCCGACGATTTCCGACACATGGGTCAGGAAGGCGATGACGTCATGCTTGGTGGTGCGTTCGATCTCGTCGATGCGGTCGGCGTCGAAGGTCACGTCCTTGCCCTTGGCCCAGATGGCGTCGGAGGCGTCCTGCGGGATCACCCCCAGTTCGGCCATCTTGGCAGCCGCATGGGCCTCGATCTCGAACCAGATCTTGTACTTGGTCTCTTGCGACCAGATGGCGACGGCTTCGGGGCGGGTATAGCGCGTGATCATGGATCGGTCGTGTCGTGCGGGAAGGGCGGGGAGTCAAGGTTCACCGGGCAAACTTGCGTCTTTCCTCCCTGTCGCGCAGCGATGGGGTGGAGGAACAGGCGTCGGAGGCGCCTGGACGACGGGCGCGGCGGCGAAGGCGACGTGACGGAGGGGGCGCGACTCGACGGGCGACGTTTGCGCCGCCCCCTCCACCACTTGGCTGCTGCGCGCCGCCCTTCGGGTCGTGGTCCCCCTCCCCATGGAATGGGGAGGAAAGAGCAGCCATTGACTTCTGGCCCCCTTGTCCCAGATAGGGGGCTCAGAGGACGACCTCTCCCTTTCAGGGCATGACCGCCGGGACGACCCGGCTCGCCATGCAAGGGAGACTGTCATGGCCTGGATTCTTCTTCTGTTCGCCGGTCTGTTCGAGATCGTCTGGGCCTTCCTGATGAAGGCGTCGGACGGGTTTTCGAGGCCGTGGCAGACGGTCGGCACCATCGTCTTCATGATCATCAGCTTCGGCCTGTTGTCGATGGCGATGAAGACCCTGCCGCTGGGCACGGCCTATGTGATCTGGACCGGCATCGGCGCGGTCGGGGCCTTCGTGGTCGGCATCGCGGTCCTGGGCGAGCCGATCACCCCCATGCGGATCGCGGGCGCGGTGCTGATCATCTCGGGCCTGGTTGTGCTGAAGCTGTCCTCCAGCCATTGATGGCGAGCGCATAGGGAGCCTCGCCATGGAACTGATCATCGGACCGCGTCTCTATTCCACCTGGTCGCTGCGGCCCTGGCTGGTGCTGAAGCGGACCGGCGCCGCGTTCACGACCCGCGAGGTCTCCTATCGCACCGAAGCGCAGAAGGCCGAGTTGCGTCGTCTTTCGCCGTCGGGCTTCGTGCCTCTGCTCAAGGTCGACGGCGAGACGATATGGGACACCCTGTCGATCAGCGAATGGGCGGCGGAACACTATCCCGAGGCGCAGCTGTGGCCGGTTGATGCGACCGCGCGGGCGCTGGCCCGTTCGGCCACGGCCGAGATGCACTCCGGCTTTATGGCCTTGCGCGATCTGTGCGGCATGGGGCCGGATCATCCGATGGCCGGGGCGGCGCGGGCCGAGACGCCGTCCGATCCGGCGCTGGATCGGGATCTGGCGCGGCTGGTCGAGTTGTGGCGGCAGATGCGCAGCCGCTTCGGCGCCGACGGTCCCTGGCTGTTCGGCGACTGGTCGATCGCCGACGCCTTCTTCACCCCCGTCGCGGCGCGGGTGCGCCATTATCAGATCGACCTGAGCGGGCATGGCGATGCGGACGGCGTCGCCCGGGCCTATGTCGAGGCTCTGCTGGCCCAACCAGATTTCGAGGAATGGCAGCGCCTGGCTCTGGCTAACGCCGCTTAAGCTTGGCCGAAAACCGGCGATTAACGAGTGATGTTACATTCTGCCTTCACGGCGTCGGGCCGTGGGGGATGGGCGATGCGGACGATCAGCCGGAATACCAATTGGGGCAGGACAGCGCGGGGCTATTTCCTCGCGGCTCTGGCCTTCGCCTTCGTCTGGGCCATGCTGTTGTCCAGCGTGGTCTAAAGCGCTCTAGCGCGTACCGGCGAGCGGGGCGGCCTCGGCCACCTGCATCGGCGCGGTCGGCGGCGGGGCCACATAGTCCAGACGGATCGGCACGGCCTTGGCGCCCGAGGCCACGGCGTCCAGCGTGTTCAGCGGCGCGCCCAGCATTCGCTGATAAATCCAATAGGCGGCCACGACCTTTTCCACGTATTCGCGGGCCTGAGGCACGTCGATGGTCTCGATTAGCAGCAGGGGGTCGGCGTCAGGCCCCAGCTTGCGCACCGCCGCCAGCATGGGCCCCGGCCCGGCGTTGTAGGAGGCCACGGCCTTCAGCAGGTCGCCCTGGAAGGCTTCCATCTGGAACAGCCGGTTCACATAGTCCTGACCCAGCTTCAGATTGGTGGCCGGGACATACAGCCGCTCGGGATTGCGCACATAGCCCTGATCCCCGGTCATATGGGCGGCGGTCGTCGGCATGACCTGCATCATGCCATAGGCGCCGGCCCCGGAGCGGGCGCTGGCGTTGAAGTCGGTTTCCTTGCGGGCGATGGCGTAAACCAGCGCCTTTTCGATGGTGAAGCCGCCCTCGGGCTCCAGCACCGGCATGGGGTAGCGGGTGGCGTCTATGCGGCTGGCCTCGGACTGGGCCGCGCGATTGGGGGCCACCGTGCGATAGAGACCGGCCCACAGGCGCCGGGCGCTGTCGTCGCCGGCTGAGCGCATCCCGGTGCGGGCGGATTCTTCGGCCTCGTTGCGGCGACCGACTTCATAGAGGGCGACCGTGCGCCGCGCCGTTTCGTCCGAGCGGATGAAGGCGTTCAGTTCACGGGCGTCCACGCCGGCCGGCTCAGGCGTCAGGCTGGCGCGTTGCAGCGCGGCGCCATAGGCGCGCGGTCCCATGTTCTCGATGACCGGCTCTTCGCCCAGCTGGCGCAGGGCGATCTGACCGTAGAAGGTGGCGGGCCAGCGCGCGGCCAGGCGCAGGTTTTCGGCCACCTTGTCCTGACGCCCCGACTGAGCGGCGGCGCGGGCGGTCCAGAAGGCGGCGCCGGCGCGGACCCAGGGGTCCTCGGTCGGGTCCTGAGCCACGCGCTCGAAGGCGCGGAAGGCGTCGGAAAATTGATGCAGGCGCCAGGCGGCCAGCCCTGCGCTCCACCAGTCGCCCATCTCGGCCCCGGTGCGCCAGGCGCCGGCCAGATCGTCGTTGTTCAGCGCCACGCGGGCGGCCTTGGCCGGATCGGTCACGCCGCCGTCGCGGGCGCCCGTCACGCTGGCCCAGGTCCGCTCCAGCAGGTTGCCGGGACGCTTGGGCTCGGGCGCGCCGTCGGGCAGGCGCCGCATGGCCAGGGTATAGACGCGGGGCGCCATCGGCAGGTCGGAATAGGTCTCCAGCCAGGCCGCCAGCTCGTCATAGGTCGCGACATGGGTGGGATGGAACAGGCGCTCAAACTCGACCTGGCCTAGCAGGACGCGGTCCTGGGCCTGCCGCGCAGAGGCGCGGGCCAACTCCAGATCGCCGCGCCGCAGGGCGTCGAAGGCGGTGGTGTAGCTGAGCCGATCGGAACTGCTCAGGGCCGTGGGGGTTCTATCGGAGTCATTGCCGACATAGGCCGTCCCGCCGCCATCAGCCCCGCTGTCCGTCGCCCCCTTGTCACGGGCCAGGGCGGCAGGCGCAACCGTGGCGCAGAGCGCAGCAGCAAGGAGAGGCGCGAGAGCCGCGCGGCGGAAAAGGTACATACGCGGCGGCCCCCTTCGTCGGCGCGGCTCCCGTATCGTGCCGGGATTGTCAGCGCTCTGTGGACTGGTCGTCAGCCGCTAACCATGCCTGAATCAGACAGAAGGCTCAACCTGCGCCGTATCCAGACGCGCCGCCAGGGACAGGATGTCGGCCCAGGCGACCCGCTTGGCCTGGGGCTGACGCAGCAGGAAGGCGGGGTGCAGGGTGACGATGGCGGGGGCCGCCGCCTTCCCGTCGTCGAGGCGCCATTCGCGCCACTGACCGCGAATCTTCATCAGGCCTTCCTCGGTGTTCAGCACCGATTTCGCCGCCGCCGCCCCGACCAGAAGCACGGCCCTGGGCTGCATCAAAGCAAAGGCGCGTTCCAGGAAGGGGGCGCAGACGGCCTGCTCCTGCGGCGTCGGCAGGCGGTCGCCCGGCGGCTTCCAGAAGACGGTGTTGGTCATGAAGGCCTGATCGGCCAGACCCGCCGCCGCCAGCATCCGATCCAGCAGTTGCCCCGCCTGGCCGACGAAGGGTTCGCCGCGCAGGTCTTCGGTCTCGCCGGGCGATTCGCCGATCAGCAGGAGGGAGCCCCTGGGATTGCCGCGCGCGAACACCGCCTGCTTGGCCCCCATGGCCCGCAGGGGGCAGCCCTCGAATGCGGCCACCGCCTCCGCCAGTTCGTCCATGGTCGTGGCGGCGGCGGCCAGGCGACGCGCCTCGGCGACCGCGTCCGCGCTGGACATTCCCCCGTGCTGGCCCCCATGCAGGGCCGTGACCGTGGCCGAGGCCTTTTGCAGCATCTGGGGCGCGGGCGGAGCGACGAAGACGGTGCGGTCGACCGTCGCGTCCAGATAGCAGGCGTCCACGCCCGCATCGCGCCAGAAGGCGAGCAGGGCTTCGGTTGCGGCGGGGTCGAGGGGCTGGGGCGTCATTCCATGACAGGGATAGGCCTTGACCGCCGCTGCGTCACCTCACGATAAGACAGATAACCACGACGATAACGAGGATTCAGGGGATTATGGGCGAGCAAGCGATCGAAGGCGGCGCGACAAACGCGTGGCAGGAAGCCGTCATCGACAAGCTGCCGCCGGCGGAAGCGCTGGAAGGCGTCGAGCGCGAGGTCATGGAGTACGACGTCGTCATCGTCGGCGGCGGCCCCGCCGGCCTGTCTGCCGCCATCCGCCTGAAGCAGCGCGCCGAGAAGGACGGAAAAGAGATTTCGGTCGCCGTGCTGGAGAAATCCGCTGAGATCGGCGGCCACATCCTGTCGGGCGCCGTGATCGACCCCAAGGCCCTGAACGAGCTTTTCCCCGACTGGAAGGAACGCGGCGCCCCGCTGGAGACGCCGGTCACAAAGGACAAGTTCCTGGTGCTGGGTCCGCAGGGACAGGCCTCGCTGCCGATGTTCGCCATGCCGCCCTTCATGCACAACCACGGCTGCTACATCGCCTCCCTGGGCAATGTGTCGCGCTGGCTGGGTGAGCAGGCCGAGGCGCTCGGCGTCGAGGTCTATCCCGGCATGGCCGCCAGTCACGTCGTCTGGGATGAACCCTCCGGCCGGGTGAAGGGCGTCGTCGCCGGCGTCTTCGGCATCGACCGCGAGGGCAAGCCGACCGGCGACTTCCAGCCCGGTCTGGAACTTCACGGCAAGTATGTCTTCATCGCCGAGGGCGTGCGCGGCTCGCTGGCCAAGACCATCATGGCCCGCCACGACCTGACGGCGAACTCGGATCCGCAGAAGTTCGGCATCGGCCTGAAGGAACTGTGGCAGATCCCGGCCGACAAGCACCAGCCCGGCCTGGTCCAGCACACGACCGGCTGGCCGCTGGACGACAAGACCGGCGGCGGATCGTTCCTGTACCACTTCGGCGACCGCTACGTGTCGGTCGGCTTCGTGGTGCACCTGAACTATCAGAACCCCTATCTGTCGCCGTTCGACGAGTTCCAGCAGTTCAAGCACCACCCGGCCATCGCCGAGCATCTGGAGGGCGGCACCCGCATCTCCTACGGCGCCCGCGCCATCACCGAGGGCGGTTTCCAGTCGGTGCCCAAGCTGGCCTTCCCCGGCGGCGCCCTGATCGGCTGCTCGGCGGGCTTCGTGAACGTGCCCCGCATCAAGGGCAGCCACAACGCCATGAAGACCGGCATGATGGCCGCCGACGCCGCCTATGAGGCCGTGATCGCGGGCCGCGCGGGCGATGTGCTTGAAGCCTACGAAGAGGCCTACAAGACCTCGTGGGTCTACAAGGAGCTGAAGGTCGTCCGTAACGCCAAGCCCATGCTGTCCAAGCTGGGCACTATGATGGGCGGGGCGGTCAGCATGTTCGACATGTGGATCAACCACCTGACCGGCGGCTTCTCGGTCTTCGGCACCATGCGGCACACCAAGACGGACGCGGCCTCGACGGGCCTGGCCAAGGACTTCAAGCCGATCACCTATCCCAAGCCGGACGGCAAGCTGTCGTTCGACAAGCTGTCCAGCGTCTTCATCTCGAACACCAACCACGCCGAAGACCAGCCGGCCCACCTGAAGCTGCTGGACCCGTCCGTGCCGATCAAGGTCAACCTGCCCAAGTACGGCGAACCGGCGCGGCTCTATTGCCCGGCGGGCGTCTATGAGGTGCTGACCGACGAGCAGGGCCAGAATCCGCGCTTCCAGATCAACGCCCAGAACTGCGTCCACTGCAAAACCTGCGACATCAAGGACCCGTCGCAGAACATCGTCTGGACCACGCCCGAAGGCGGCGGCGGCCCCAACTACCCGAACATGTAAGGCGAACCTTTCCTCCCCATTCCATGGGGAGGGGGACCGCCCTCGGGTCTCGCCTCTGGCGAGCCCAAGGACAGGCTGCGCGGTGGAGGGGGCGACACAGACGTGAGCCGTGGAGCCGCCCCCTCCGTCACGGCGCTGACGCGCCGCGCCACCTCCCCATGGAATGGGGAGGAAAGAGAAACCACAGCAAGAGGCGAAGCTGATCTTGCGGGCGGAAGGGAAAGCGTGAAGGGTCCGCCCATGCGCTTTGCCTTCCGCCGTTCCGCCCTGTTCGCCGCCGCCTCGCTGATCGCGTTGGGCATCGCCGCGCCCTCCTTGGCGCAGGAGGCGCCGCAGACGCTGCCGAGCGACGCTGCGCCCGCTCAGGTGGAGGCTGAACCGTCGATGGGCCCGGAGGCCTCGCCTCCGTCTGACGCCGACAGCCAAGACCCCGAAATCATCATCGCCGATGCGCCGGCGATGCCCGAGACCCCGCCCATCCCGGCGATCTGGGCCCCGATCCCGACCGACGCCGAGGGGCGCAGCGCCTACGGCTACTATTTGGCGGGCCGCAACGCCCTGACCAGCGGCGAGAGCGAGGCGGGGGCCGACTATCTGGCGCGCGTCGAGGCCCTGACCCCCGAACAGCCCCGCGTGCGCGAACAGGCCTTCACCGCCTCCCTGCTGGCGGGCGATCTCGACGTCGCCGCGCGGATCGCGCCGGAAGGGGAGGGGGTTTCGCCCGTCATCGTCCAGGCCGGTCGTCTGGTGGCGGCGGTGCAGACCTTTGTTCACGGCGACGCCCGCCGCGCCAACGCCATGCTCAGGGCCGCCCCCATCGGCGAGCCGCACGCCCGCGCGGGCCTCTATGTCCAGCCGTGGATCGCCGCCGCCGCCGGGGACTGGGACCGCGCCCTGGCCGTGGCGCCGACTGATCTGGACCCGATCAGCGTCCTGGTGGCCCGCGCCAATCGCGCACGGCTGCTGGAGCTGCGCCGCCGCCATGACGAGGCCGACGCCGAGTGGCGCGACCTGACTAGCCACGCCCTGGCCTCGCGCCTGTTCCGCCTGCCCTACGGCGAGTTCCTGGAGCGGCGCGGCAAGCGCGACGAGGCTCTGGTCCAGTATGAGGCCGCTGCCACCGCCGGTTCCACCGACCGCGCCACCATGGCGGCGCGCGCCCGCGTCCTGGCCAAGGGTCGCCCGCCTGCGGCCCCCAACTATCGTCAGGGCGCGTCCCTGGCGTTGAAGACCGCCGCCGATCAGATCATCGCCCAGCGGGCGCTGGAGTTCGGCGTGGTCTACCTGCGCCTGGCTCTGAACCTTGATCCCACCGACGAGAACCGCTTCCTGATCGGCCAGACCCTGCAACAGGCCGAGCTGGAACCTGCGGCCCGCGCCGCCCTGGCCCAGGTCGGGTCACAGGATGTCGAGCTCTACGCCGCGGCTCGCGTGCAGAGCGCGCTCAGCTACGAAAAGGACGGGCAGGCCGAACAGGCTCTGGCCGAACTGCGCCGCGCCGCCGAGGCTCGCCCCGATGAGGCCAGCATCGCCTATCTGCTGGCCGGGCAACTGGTGCAGATGAAGCGCTTCGACGAAGCGCTGACGGTTCTGAACGGGCCGCTGCTGATGACGGCGGATCAGGGCTTCGAGGTGCATTTCCTGCGCGGCGCGGCCTATGAGGCGCTGGGCCGCAAGCCCGAGGCCGAGGCCGAGCTGTGGGCCGCGCTCCAGCAGCAGCCGAACAACCCGACCGTGCTCAACTACCTCGGCTACCTGTGGGTCGACACCGGCGCGCGGGTCGAGCAGGGGGCCGAGATGATCGCCCGCGCCTTCGCCGCCGATCCGTCGGACGGCAATATCCAGGACTCGCTGGGCTGGTCGCAATATCGCCGAGGCCAGTTCGACGCAGCGGTGGAAACCCTGGAACAGGCCGTGGCCAAGGAGCCCGCCAACGCCGAGATCAACGACCACCTGGGCGACGCCTACTGGGCCGTGGGCCGTCAGCGCGAGGCGGGCTTCCAATGGAATCGCGTCCTGACGCTGGAGGTCGAGGCCGAGCGCAAGGCCGAGGTCGAGGCCAAGCTGCGCGACAAACTGGGTCAGGAACCGACCGACGACACCGGCGCGGGCGTCGCGGACTGATCCGGTGACGCTGCGCGGCCTGGCTCCGGCCAAGATCAACCTGTTTCTGCACGTCGGCCCGGTGGCGGACGACGGCTATCACCCCCTGGCCAGTCTGGTCGCCTTCGCCGATGTGGGCGACGCGTTGACGGTGACGCGGGCGGGCGCCCTGTCGCTGGCCGTCACCGGCCCGTTTGGCGAAGCCTTGGCGGGCGAGGGCGCCAATTTGATCCTGCGCGGCCTGCGGGCGCTGGGCGAGGCTGCGGGGATCGGCGCGCCGCCGGTCGCCGTGACGCTGGACAAGCAACTGCCCATCGCCGCCGGTCTGGGCGGCGGCTCAGCGGACGCAGGCACGGCCATCCGGTTGGCGGCGCAACTGCTGGACCTCGATCTGGACGAGGCGGCGCTGGAAGCCGTCGCGGGCGTGGTCGGCGCCGACGGTCCCATGTGCCTGCGCGCCCGCCCGGCCTGGGCGACGGGCAGGGGAGACGATCTGCGCGACGAGCCGCGCCTGCCGCCGCTGCACGCGGTTCTGCTGAACCCCGGCGTGGCGTCGCCGACGGGGGCGGTGTACCGCGCCTACGACGATGCGCCCGCTGGCGGGGCTGATTGCCCTGAGGCCCCCGCTGATTGGTCGCCCGCCGCCGTGATCGATTGGCTGAAGGGCCAGCGCAATGATCTGGAAGCCCCCGCCCTGCGCGTCACGCCGGGGATAGCCGAGGCCCTGAGCGCCATGCGCGCCGCGCCGGGCTGCCGCCTGACGCGGATGTCGGGCTCAGGGGCGACGGTCTTCGGTCTGTTCGAGGATGCGGCCTCTGCAAGCCATGCTGTTGGCTCGCTGCAACGCTCCGGTTGGTGGGTGCGCGCCTGCGTGCTGGCCGGAGCCCGCTAACCTCTGCCGTCATCCCGGAAAGCGCGAAGCGCTTATCCGGGACCCAGGCGTTTGATCCGGGCTGGCGATCATCAGTTTGAACTTGCCGTCTGGGTCCCGGGTTCGGCTGCGCCGCCCCGGGATGACGGAATGGAGGGGCGGTCCGGTTGAACTCGGCCCCGCCGCCCTCTAGGGTCCGCGCTCAAATTTTGCGCTGCGAAAACGAGCCGACGTGACCACCGAACCCCTCGCCTTCCAGGACCTGATCCTGACCCTGCACAAATACTGGGGCGACCAGGGCTGCGCCATTCTGCAGCCCTATGACATCGAGGTCGGCGCCGGCACCCTGCACCCGGCCACTGTGCTGCGGGCGCTGGGTCCCAAGCCGTGGAAGGCCGCCTATGTCCAGCCCTCGCGCCGTCCCGGCGACGGCCGCTATGGCGAGAACCCCAACCGCTTGCAGCACTATTACCAGTATCAGGTCATCCTGAAGCCGAACCCGGACAACCTGCAGGAGCTCTATCTCGGCTCCCTGGCCGCCATCGGCATCGACCCCAAGCTGCACGACATCCGCTTCGTCGAGGACGACTGGGAAAACCCCACCGTCGGCGCCTGGGGCCTGGGCTGGGAGGTCTGGTGCGACGGCATGGAGGTGACGCAGTTCACCTACTTCCAGGGCGTCGGCGGCATCGAGGTCGACGTGGTCTCGGGCGAGTTGACCTACGGGCTGGAACGTCTGGCCATGTATGTTCAGGGCGTCGACAACGTCTATGACCTGAAGTTCAACAAGGAGGGCCTGACCTACGGCGAGGTCTTCCTCGAGAACGAGCGTCAGCAGTCCGAAGCCAACTTCCACGGCTATGACGTCGCCGCGCTGAAGCGCCGCTTCGAGGACATGGAGCGCGAAGCCGCCCACTTCCTGACCATGAAGGGGCCGCAGGGCCAGCCGCTGGTCCTGCCCGCCTATGACCAGGTGCTGAAGGCCTCGCACCTGTTCAACCTGATGGACGCTCGCGGCGCCATCGCCGTCGCCGAACGCCAGAGCTACATCGGCCGCATCCGCGACCTGTGCAAAGCCTGCGCGCTCGCACAAGTCGAACATGAGAAGGCGTCGTCGTGAGCCTCTCCCTGCCGTCATTCCGGGGCGGCGTAGCCGAACCCGGAACCCAGGCGCCGGCGCTCCGCACGGCTCCTTCTGCTTTAAACTCCGCCGTCTGGGTCCCCGGATCGGCGTCGCTCCGCGACTTGTCCGGGGATGACGGAATTTAATCGAATGCCCCAGCTTCTTCTCGAAATCTTCTCCGAAGAAATCCCCGCCCGTATGCAGCAGGGCGCCGCGCGCGACCTGGAGCGCATGGTCTCCGAGCGTCTGAAGGCCGCGGGCCTGACGTGGGAGGCGCTGAACGTCTTCGCCGGTCCCCGTCGCCTGACCCTGGTGATCGACGGCCTGCCGGTCGCCGCCGAAGACCGCAACGAAGAGGTCAAGGGGCCCAAGACCTCGGCTCCGGCTCAGGCTCTGGAAGGCTTCCTGCGCAAGACCGGCCTGACGCAGGAGCAACTGGTCGAGCGCGACGGCGTCTGGTTCGCCGAGATCAGCAGCCAGGGCCGGCAGACGACCGAGGTCTTCGCCGAGGCCGTCGATCAGATCGTCCGAAGCTTCCCTTGGCCCAAGTCGATGCGCTGGGGCACGGGAAGCCTGCGCTGGGTGCGCCCGATCAAGCGCATCATCGCCCTGTTCGACGGGGCGGTCGTGCCGTTCGAGATCGACGGCATCCAATCGGGTGACGTGACCGAGGGCCATCGCTTCCTCGGCAGCGGCAAGCCGTTCGCGGTCAAGGACTTCGCCGACTATCGCGCCAAGCTGGAACGCGACTTCGTCCTGCTGGACGTGGCCGACCGCAAGCTGCGTATTCTGGAAGCCGCCAAGGCCGCCTGCGCCGCGCGTGGTCTGGTGCTGGTCGATGACGACGGTCTGCTGGACGAGGTCGCCGGTCTGGCCGAATGGCCGACGCCGATCCTGGGCGACATGGACCCGCAGTTCCTGTCCCTGCCGCCCGAAGTGGTCCGCCTGTCGATGAAGGTGCACCAGAAGTATTTCGCCGTGCGCGATCCGGCCAAGGATGGTCTCGCCCCCAACTTCCTCGTCGTCGCCAACGTCGAGGCGACCGATGGCGGCAAGGCCCTGGCCGCCGGCAACAGCCGCGTCCTGTCCGCCCGCCTGAACGACGCCCGCTTCTTCTGGGACGAGGATCAAAAGGTCGGCTTTGACGCCTGGAACGACAAGCTGAAGGGCGTCACCTTCCACGCCAAGCTGGGCACCCTGGCCGAGCGGGTTGACCGCATCGCCGCTCTGGCCCGTGAAATCGCGCCTCTGGTCGGCGCCGACGCGGATCAGGCCGAACAGGCCGCGCGCCTGTCCAAGGCCGATCTGGCCTCGGGCATGGTCAGCGAATTCCCCGAATTGCAGGGGATCATGGGCGGCTACTACGCCCGTCTGGCCGGCTACCCCGTCGCCGTCGCCGACGCCGTGCGCGACCACTACAAGCCGCAAGGTCCGGGCGACAGCGTCCCGACCGCCCCGGTCACGGTCGCCGTCGCCATCGCCGAGAAGCTGGACACCCTGGTCGGCTTCTTCGCCATCGACGAAAAGCCCACCGGCTCACGCGACCCCTACGCCCTGCGCCGCGCGGCGCTGGGGGTGATCCGGCTGGTGCTGGAGAGCGGCGCTCGTATCGGCCTTCGCGGCGACGCCTTCTCGGCGGCCATGGCGGCTCTGGAGAAGGACAATGTTCAGCGGGCGGTCGATAAGCTGTCGCTTGAAACTGAACTCAGCGCCTTCTTCGCCGACCGCTTGACCGTCCTGCTGCGCGATCAGGGCCAGCGCCATGACCTCGTGGCCGCTGTCTTCGCTCTGGGCGACGACGATCTGGTGCGGATCGTGCGTCGGGTGGAGGCGCTGGCCGCCTTCCTCGCCACGGACGACGGGGCCAACTTGCTGGCCGGCTACAAGCGGGCGTCGAACATCCTCAAGGCCGAGGAAAAGAAAGGCCCGCTGCCGGAAGGCGCCGTCGCCACCGGCCTGCCCAACCAGCCGGCGGAAGAAACCGCGCTGGCCTTCGCCGCCGCCGCCACCGCGACCGCTGTGGACGCCGCGCTGGAGACGGAAGACTTCGCCGCCGCCATGACGGCCCTGGCGCGCCTGCGCGGTCCGGTGGACGCCTTCTTCACCGGCGTCATGGTCAACTCCGAGGTGGCCGAGGAGCGTGAGAACCGCCTGAAGCTGCTGGGTCAGGTGCGCGGCGTCATGGGCCGGGTGGCGGACTTCGGCCAGATCGCGGGGTAGGGGCTCTCCCTACCGACCGTCGCGTCGCCCCCTCCACCGCTTCGCGGTCCCCCTCCCCACTCGTGGGGAGGAAAGGGCGCGTGTCTTTCCTCCCTGTCGCGCAGCGATGGGGAGGTGGATCGGCGGCGGAGCCGACGAGACGGAGGGGGCGGCGCAGAAGGCTGAAAATCTGCATCCCGACACATCCTCACACGGATTGTTACACCCACGGCCTCGCCTTCGCGCTTGCAGCACGCTAGTCAGGGCCACCGTAAGCGGGACTCGATCCTGCGACGACTGACCACGGCTCAGGGACTGCAAGATGACCAAGTGGGTGTACGGCTTCGGCGGGGGCTCCGCTGACGGCGATGCGTCGATGAAGAACCTTCTCGGCGGCAAGGGTGCGAACCTGGCCGAGATGTCCTCTCTCGGCCTTCCGGTGCCACCCGGCTTTACGATCACGACGGAAGCCTGCGTCCACTATTACTCCAACGGCGAGACCTATCCGGCTGAGCTGGCCGAACAGGCCGCCGCCTGGCTGAAGACCGTCGAGGGCATTGTCGGCAAGACCTTCGGCGACGCCGCCAACCCCCTGCTGGTCTCGGTGCGCTCGGGCGCGCGGGCCTCGATGCCGGGCATGATGGACACGGTGCTGAACCTGGGCCTGAACGACCTGACGGTCGAGGGGCTGGCCAGGCTGTCCGGCGACCGCCGTTTCGCCTTCGACAGCTATCGCCGTTTCATCACCATGTATTCCAATGTGGTGCTGGGCATCGGCCACGATCAGTTCGAAGAGGTTCTGGACGACCACAAGGATCGTCTGGGCGTCTCGATCGACACCGACCTGACCGCCGAGAACTGGGAAAAGGTGGTCGCCGACTACAAGGTCCTGGTCGAACGCGAGCTGGGCCAGCCCTTCCCGCAGGACCCGCACGACCAGCTGTGGGGCGCCGTCTCGGCCGTCTTCGCCAGCTGGATGAATGACCGCGCGAAATTCTATCGCCGCATGCACGACATCCCCGAAAGCTGGGGCACCGCCGTCAACATCCAGTCGATGGTGTTTGGCAACATGGGCGAGACCTCGGCCACGGGCGTGGCCTTCACCCGCAACCCCTCTACAGGCGAAGCCAAGCTGTACGGCGAGTTCCTGATCAACGCCCAGGGTGAGGACGTGGTCGCGGGCATCCGCACGCCGCAGTCCCTGACCAAGGCGGGCCGCGAGGAGATGGGCGAGACCGCTCTCTCGATGGAAGAGGCCATGCCGGTCGTCTTCGCCGAGTTCGTCGACGTGGTCGGGCGGCTGGAAAGCCACTACCGCGACATGCAGGACATCGAGTTCACGGTCGAGCAGGGCCGTCTGTGGATGCTGCAAACCCGCAACGGCAAGCGCACCGCCAAGTCGGCGCTGAAGATCGCCGTCGATCTGGCCTCCGAGGGCGTGATCTCGCAGGAAGAGGCCGTGTCGCGGGTCGAACCCGCCGCGCTCGATCAATTGCTGCACCCGACGCTGGACCCCAACGCCGCCCGGACCGTCGTCGCGGCGGGCCTGCCGGCTTCGCCCGGCGCGGCCACCGGCAAGATCGTCTTCGACGCCGACGAGGCCGAGCGCCTGTCGCAGGTCGGCGACGCCGTCATCCTGGTGCGCGAGGAAACCTCGCCCGAGGACATCCACGGCATGCACGCGGCGCGCGGCATCGTCACGGCGCGCGGCGGCATGACCAGCCACGCGGCTGTCGTGGCGCGCGGCATGGGGCGGCCTTGCGTCTCCGGCGCGGGCGAAATCTCGATCAATGAGAAGGCCGGGACCTTCACCGCGCGCGGCCGCACCTTCAAGGCGGGCGAGGTCATCACCATCGACGGCGGCAAGGGCGAGGTGCTGGACGGCGCCGTGGCCATGATCGAGCCGGAGCTGACGGGTGACTTCCAGACCCTGATGGCCTGGGCCGACGGCGTGCGCCGCCTGAAAGTCCGCGCCAACGCCGAGACCCCGCTGGACGCCAAGACCGCGCGCGGCTTCGGCGCCGAGGGCATCGGCCTGTCGCGCACCGAACACATGTTCTTCGACGAGGCCCGCATCGCCGCCGTGCGCGAGATGATCCTGGCCGACGACGAGCAGGGCCGCCGCATCGCCCTGGCCAAGATCGCGCCCTTCCAGAAGGCCGACTTCGCCGACCTGTTCACCATCATGGCCGGTCTGCCGGTGACGATCCGCCTGCTGGACCCGCCGCTGCACGAGTTCATCCCGCACACCGACGCCGACATCGACGCCCTGGCCGCCGGTTCGGGTCTGGACGCCGCCAAGCTGAAGCGGCGCGCGCGGGAACTGCACGAGACCAACCCCATGCTGGGCCACCGCGGCTGCCGCCTGGGCGTGGCCTATCCCGAGATCTATGAGATGCAGGTCCGCGCCATCCTGGAGGCGGCGCTGGAGGTGAAGAAGACGTCGGGCGTCGCTCCGATCCCTGAGATCATGCACCCGCTGGTCGCCCTGGGTCTGGAGATGAAGTACCTGCGCGAACTGACCGACCGCACCGCGCGGGCCGTGTTCGCGGACGCGGGCGACAGCGTCGACTATCTGGTCGGCACCATGATCGAACTGCCGCGCGCGGCGCTTCGCGCCGCCGACCTGGCCGAGTACGCCGAGTTCTTCAGCTTCGGCACCAATGACCTGACCCAGACGACCTTCGGCATCAGCCGCGACGACTCGGGCCACTTCCTGCAGGCCTATCTGGACAAGGGCATCTTCGAGACAGATCCCTTCGTGCGCTTGGACCAGGACGGCGTGGGCGACCTGATCCGCATCGCCGCCGAGCGCGGCCGCGCGGTCAAGCCGGACATGAAGATGGGCATTTGCGGCGAACACGGCGGCGACCCGTCGTCCATCGCCTTCTGCGAGAGCGTGGGCCTCGACTACGTCTCCTGCTCCCCCTACCGCGTGCCGATCGCCCGTCTGGCGGCGGCCCAGGCCGCCTTGGCGGCGCGCTCAGGTGAAGAGCGCGAAAAAGACCGCTGAGTCCCTCTCAGGCTTGAGCGTGCAAAGGCGGTCCTTCGGGGCCGCCTTTTTCACGCCCGAATAAAGTCGTTATCAGCGTAACGCTGTATGTGTCTGGTAGCGCACGGTTACGCCCGTGTATTCATTCGCCTATGGAACACCTCGGCGGAATACCCATTTAACTCCTCGCTGGATGGGGCCGGTGACCGCAGAAGTCACCACATCTGGTTTTACTAGGAGTTATAGAAACAATGCGTAACATTCTTCTCGCCGCCGCCGCTATTTCTGCAATCGCCGCTCCGGCATTTGCTCAATCTGGTCCTGATGCCCGTGGTTACGGCTCGCTGGGCTACACGCATCTGGAAGGCGACTCCGCCACGACCGGCGCCGTGACCGGCCGCCTGGGCGTGAACCTGAACCGTTACCTGGCCGTCGAAACCGAGGCCTCCGTGGGCGTCAAGGACGACGACTTCACCGTCGCCGGCATCGACGGCTCGATCAAGCATGAGTGGGACGCCGCCGGCTACGTGGTCGGCAAATACCCGGTCAGCGATAAGCTGGAACTGTTCGCTCGCGGCGGTTACGGCCACACCGAGCTGAAGCAGGAGTTCCCCGGCGCCAACACCGACGTGGGCGGCGACAGCTGGAACTACGGCGTCGGCGCCAACTACTACGTCGACGGCGTCAACGGCGTCCGCGCCGACTGGACCCGTCGCGACTTCCGCGACAACGGCGGTGAGGCTGACGCCTATTCGGTCAGCTACATCCGTCGCTTCTAAGGCCTGACCTCCAAGTCTGGCGCTAGATACGACGAAGGCCCGCTCCGAGAGGAGCGGGCCTTTTCGTTTGCCTGAAAAAGGCTGAGGTCTAGGCGACGCCCGGCGCCAGGGCCCAGCGCAGCGAGTTCTCGCCGAATGGCTTGATGAAGAAGTCGCGGTAGCGTTCGAAGACCTCGACGATCTTGGCCTTCAGGTCCTGGGTCACGGACTCGCCGCGCTGGCGCTTCAGCGCCGCGACGCAGTTGACCACGATGTCCTGATGGGCCGAGCCGCCCATATGTTTCAGCACCGTGGCCACGTCATGAGCCAACGGATCGCTGAGCTTTTCTGCCCACGGTGAAACTGTCTGAGTCATTCGGGCGTCGTCCCCCAGGTTCTCGACACCCGTAACGGTTTGCAAAATTTTCCGAACAGTGCAAGCGGGGCCGGAAATAATGATTCCCGTTATCTGGTTTCAGGGCCGCTTTTGCACAAAAACCGTGCCCGCCGAATAGCCGGCGCCGAAGCTGCAGATCAGGCCCGTATCGCCGGGCGCGAAGCCGTCGTGCTTCAGGTGGAAGGCGATGATCGATCCGGCGGAGGAGGTGTTGGCGTAGTCGTCCAGGATGATGACGTTCTCTTCCGGCTCGGGCTCGCGGCCCAGCACCTTCTTGCCGATCAGGGTGTTCATGTTGATGTTGGCCTGGTGCAGCCACATCCGTTTCAGGCCGTGCGGGTCCAGGTTCAACTCGGCGGCGTGGTCCAGGATCATCTCCGAGACCATGGGCACCACCTCCTTGAAGACCTTGCGGCCCTGCTGGACGAACATCTTGTCGGTCAGGCCGTCGGACGACACGGGCTCGCTGGCCCCTGTCGGCAGGGCGGCGCGGTTCAGGAAGCCGAAATTGTTGCGGATGTTGTTGGAGAAGCTGGTCTTCAGCTTCGTGCCCAGAATGTCCCAGCCGCCCGGTCCGGCCTGATCCTCGGCCTCGATGATGACGGCGGTGGCCACGTCGCCGAAGATGAAGTGGCTGTCGCGATCCTTGAAGTTCAGGTGGGCCGAGCAGATCTCGGGGTTGACCATCAGCACGGCCTTGACCGAGCCGGAGGCCACGAAGTCCGCCGCCGTCTTGATGCCGAAGGTGGCCGAGCTGCACGCCACGTTCATGTCGAAGGCGAAGCCCTCGATGCCCAGGGCCTGCTGCACCTCGATGGCCATGGCGGGGTAGGGGCGCTGCATGTTGGACGCGGCGCAGATGACGGCGCCGATCTCGCTGACCGGCTTGCCCCAGGCCTTGATCGCGTCCTGCGCCGCCTTCACGGCCATCTCGGCCAGGATCGACAGCTCGTCGTCGCCGCGCGCGGGCAGGTGCGGCAGCATGCGCTCGGGGTCGATGATGCCCGACTTGTCCATGACGAAGCGCGACTGGATGCCCGAGGCCTTTTCGATGAAGGCCTCTGACGAGGGCGTCTTCAGCTCCAACTCGCCCGCGGCGATGGCCTCGGCGTTCTCGGCGTTCCAGCCTTCCGCCCAGGCGTTGTAGGCGGCGACCAGTTCGGCGTTCGAGATCGACTGCTCCGGCGTGAACAGGCCGGTGGCGGAGATGACGGCTTGGGGCACTAGGATAAAGTCCGTTGCGATGACGAACGACCTCAATAGGCCGGTGGAAGGCTCCGGTCGAGACTGGCTTTTATGCCGCGCCACCATCTGTTGATGCGGCCGCGCGGCGGGGCGGGCAGGGGATGATCGTGCGCGGCGATCAGGGCCTCGACCAGGTCCTCGGCCTCGCACGGCCAACCCTCAGGCGTGACATAGACCGGGTAGCCGATCAGGGCGGCGTGGATGACGGATTGCAGGCTGGCGCGACGGGTGCGGCGATCAAACGCCAACTTGTCGTCGGTCAGGCCCCAGCCCGCATAGAAGGGCCGGCCATAGACGCTGACGGCCTTGCCCCGCATCAGGGCCTCGAACCCGGTCAGCGACGTCAGGGTCGCCAGCCGGCCGCAGGCGTTCAGGCAGTCCACGATGTCCAGATCGTCGGCGGAGGCGTCCACCTCCTCCATCGCCGCATGATCCAGCAGGCCGGGCCGGTTGCCCGCCGTCACGTCCGGGTGGTTGCGGTAGATCAGGAAGGCGTCCGGGTGGTCGGCCCGCGCCGCCTTCACCAGCCCCGAGTTGGTGCGCAGGTCCGGCCCGCAGCCCATCATGATCGAGCGGTCATTCTCGACCTGACCCACGACCAGCAGGATCGGCTTGTCTTTCGGCCAATGGGCCGGGACGCCCGCGCCCTTCAGATTGTATTTCGACAGGCCCGCCTCGACCACGCGGGCGCGAAGGGCTTCGGCGCGCGCCGTCTGATCCGGCGACGGTTCGCCCGCCTCGATCAGGCTCTCCAGACGGCTAGGCCGGGTCGGGTCGTAATAGACGCCTTGGTCATCGAGCGCGACCGACAGGGCGCCGAAGAAGTCGGACCCCAGGCCGCGCGAACGGATGAAGCCGTCCTCCATGCGTACGACCGGCCCCTCAAAGGCGTCGGCGGCGGCGCGGATCTGCGGCGTCTCCTTGCCGGCCCACCAGATCAGCTTGCCGCCCGTCGCCCGCGCATGGGCGACGGCGGCGCTGGATCGCCAGAAATAGCGCACGCGGCCCTTGGGCGAGTTCAACAGGCGGCGCACCGGCGGGCGCTTGGCCGGGGCGAAGCCGACGGCGGCCCAGTCGCCCGCCAGCCGGTCGGCGCGGTCGCGGAGCGCAATCAGCCTGTCCAGCGCCTGCTCGGCCTCGCAGCGCTGGCCGGTGACAGGATCGACATAGCGGGTGTAGGCGATCAGCGCCGCCGCCGTGACCTGATCCAGATCACGCGCCACGCCGCGCCGCCCGGTCGAAACCGCGTCCGTCGTCAGACCCCAGCCCGAATAGAAGGGGGCGCCGAAGCAACGCACGGGCAGGCCACGCAGCAGGGCCTCGAACCCCAGGGCCGAGGTCACGACATAGACCGCGTCCACCGCCGCCAGCAGGTCAGCGGGCCGTACGTCCGTGTCGATCAAGGTGACGCCGTCCAGTTCGCTGGCCGGGATGCATCCCTGTTTGCGCCCCGCGGCCACCGCCGGGTGGCGCTTGACGATCAACTGGGCGTCCGGCTCGTCCCGCCGCGCCGTCGCCAGCATGTCCGAGAAGCTCTTTTCCGTCGCCAGCCCATAGCCGATGGAGGCGTCGCCAAAGGTCTGATCCACGATCAGCACCCGCCGACCGGGCTTGAGCAGGGCGGCGTCCAGCGGCCCGCCCATATTGGTCTTCGAAACGCCCGACGCCACGATGCGGTCGATCAGGCCGCGCGCCCGGACCCGCATCGCCGCGTCGCACCAGTCGGGCGCTGTCGCGATCAGTTGCTCCAGCCGACTGGGCCGGGTTGCGTCGTAATAGACGCCGATGTCGTCAACGATCAGGCTGAGGCTGGTCGCCCCGCTCTCGCCGATCCCGACTGAGCGCAGGAAGCCGTCCTCCAGCGCCACATAGGGCTTGCCCTGCTTTGCCGCCCAGCGCCGCCCCGCCGCCGCCGTCGGCTTCATTCCCCAGCCCAGCACGGCCTCGGTCTGCGAGCCGGGCAGGGCCGACAGGTCATAGTCGGGCAGGAAGGCCGACAGGAAGGGGACCTTCAGCACGCCGGGCGCGCAGACCCAGGCGCGGGTTTTGGAAGGTGTCGGAAGCGGTGCGGTCATCAGCCGTGTCTACGGTTTGTAGAGTCTGCGCGCCACTCCCTAGCGTCCTTCTCCCGCAAGGGGGGAAGGCTCATAACTCCGCCAGCAAATCCTGCGCCGCCGCCAGATGCAGCCGCTCCACCATCTCGCCCTCGACGCGGAGGACACCCAGGCCCTCGGCCTCGGGCGCGGCGAATGCGGCGACCACCCTCCGCGCCCAGGCGATCTCTTCCGCAGTCGGCCCGAACGCCGCATTGGCCCCCTCGATCTGCGACGGGTGGATCAGGCTCTTGCCGTCAAAGCCGTACAGTCGCCCTTGCGCGCATTCGGCCCCAAAGCCAGCCTCGTCCTTGATCCGGTTGAAGACCCCGTCGATGGCGCTCAGGCTGTTGGCCCGTGCATGGGTCACGACCGCCGCCAGCCAGGGTTTCAGCGGCTCGCGGTCCAGCGCAGCGCCGATCTTAAGGTCCTTGGCCAGATCGTTGACGCCCAGCATCAGCCCCTTCAACGCCCCGCCCGCCTCGACGATGTCCCGCAGATCCACCAGGGCGCGCGGCGTCTCGATCATGGCCCACAGCTCGACGCTGGGGCGCATCGCGTCAGACAGGGCGCGCACGGTCGCGGCGTTCTCGACCTTGGGCGCGACGATCAGATCCACCGGCGCATCCCGAAGCGCCGCCAGGTCGTCGGCGCCCCAAGGCGTGTCTAGACCATTGATCCGCACGCCCAGGCGCGGCCCGAAGCCGCCTTCCCGCGCCGCGGCGACCGCCGCCGCTCGCGCCTCGGCCTTCATCTCGGGCGCAACGGCGTCCTCCAGGTCCAGCACCGCGACGTCGCAAGCCAGACCGCGCGCCTTCTCCACCGCGCGAGCGTTGGAGGCGGGCAGGTAGAGGACGCTGCGGGCGCGGCTCATGCAGCAAAGACCTTGGCCATCAGCCGCTCCAGCGCCTCGGCGTCCACGGCGTCAAAGGCGGCGATCTCCGTCGCGTCCACGTCCAGCACGGCGATCAACTCGCCCGCCGCATCCAGCACCGGCACGACGATCTCGCTGGCCGAGCGGCTGTCGCAGGCGATGTGGCCGGGGAAGGCGTGGACGTCCTCGACCACCTGGGTCTGGCGGTCGCGCGCCGCCGCGCCGCAGACGCCGCGCCCGAACGGAATGCGCAGGCAACCCAGCGTCCCTTGATAGGGCCCGACGACCAGTTCCTGCGGCTTGGCCTCGTCCACGACGTAGAAGCCGGTCCAGAAGAAGGCGGGAAAGGCGTCGGCCAGCATGGCGGCCACGGTCGCCATCCGGGCCGTCCGGTTCGGCTCGCCGTCGAGCACGGCCAGAATCTCGGCCTCGACCTCGGCGTAGCGTTCAGCCTTGTCGGCGGGGCGGTCGTCGCGGGCGATGTAGGACATGGCGGCTCTCCTTCGGGAGATCGCCATATAGGCTCCAGCCTCGCGGCACAAAGGGGCGGGCGACGCGTAGCGAGAAAATAGAACAAAAAGCGAACAATTGACTTGAGGGTGTCACAAGCCGTGCGTAGCTTCCTTCAAGCCTGCCTGGGCGGGCTGTTTCGGGAGAGTGGGGATGAGCACTGCATCGCAGGCGGATGAGAACTTCGCGCGGCATCTGGCGTGGCTGGATCGCGAACTGGCCCTGCGGGTCGAGGAGGCGCGCGCCGGTGATCCCGGCAACCGGGCTCTGGCCGTGGGACTGTTGATTGGCTTGGTCGCAGGCATGACGCGAGGCGGGTCGACCCCGTCATGAGCGTGAGGCGTCCGGCATCGCTGGAGCGTCTTCTGGAGGGCGTCGACTGGTCGCGCTGCTCGGGGCGGGAACTGCACCGACTGGCCGAAGGCGCGGCGCAGGCCGCGATGCGAGGAGAGGGTGGTAGGCCCGGAGGGACTCGAACCCCCAACCAGACCGTTATGAGCGGTCGGCTCTAACCATTGAGCTACAGGCCCCCGAAGCAGGGATGACGTGCCTAGCAGGGGATGCGCTCGCTGCAAAGCCGCCCCGGACCTGTCACGCTTTTCATGTCGATGAATGGAACCTGCTTTGGGGGCTTTTGCGTTTGTTCAGGTTGAAACGGCCAAGGTAGGTCGTGGCTGGCGAACACGTCCGGCCAATGGATTTCCACGGAGACGATGATGACCCGCACCGCACGCGCCCTGATGCTGGGCACGGCCCTGATGACCCTGGCGGTTCCCGCCGTCTCCCTTGCCCAGACGGGCGCTTCTCCGATGCAGGTGCACGCCATGGCGCAACAGCCCGCCCTCAACCTGTCGGCCTTCGGCGAGGTCAAGGTCGCGCCGGATCAGGCGACGATCAACTTCGGCGTCGTCACCGAGGCCGCCACGGCCCAGGAGGCCATGACCCAGAACGCGCAGCAGATGACCCGCGTCGTCGCCGCCCTGCGCCGCGCCGGGATCAACGAGCGCGACATCCAGACCTCGGGCCTGAATTTGTCGGCGCAGTACGACTATCAGCAGAACGAACCGCCCAAGCTGCGCGGCTATCAGGCGACGAACCGCGTCACCGTGATCATCAATGACCTGACCAAGGTCGGCACGACCGCCGACGCCGTGGTCGCGGCCGGCGTCAACCAGATCGACGGCATCGCCTTCGGCCTCAAGGACGCCAAGGCCGCCGAGGATCAGGCGCGCCAGCTGGCCGTGCGCGCCTTGCAGGACAAGGCGCGGCTGTATGCCCAGGCTCTGGGCGTCCAGCTGGGCGGGGTGCGCACCCTGACCGAGGGCGGCGGCTACATGCCGGAACCGCCGCGTCCCATGTACGCCCGCGCCATGGCCATGGACGCCGGAAGCGCCTCGACCCCGGTGTCGGCTGGCGAACTGACGGTCCGCATCGACATCAGCGGGACCTACGACATCGGTCGTTGATCGGCTGAAACGAAGACGAGGGGAGGGCCTGCCGGCGACGGCGGGCCCTTTTCGCGTTTCATTACCGCCCCTTCATTTGACGGCCACCATCCGCGCTTTATGCTCGCGGCAGGCCGCGCGTGGCCACTGACGGGACGGCCGCCTTTTTCATGAAACAGTTCTTCCTGACCATGCTCGGCGTCTTCGCCGGGCTCGTGGCCTTCTTCATCGTCCTGCCGATTGCGGCCCTGCTGTTCTTCGCGGCGGCGGCCGGAGCCTCCAAGCCGACCGCGCCCGCCAACTCGGTGCTGGAGCTGGACCTGCGCGAAGGGCTGACGGATCAGCAGCCGACCAATCCTTTTGCTGCTTTCGGCGGTTCGGGCCTGTCGGTGATCCACATCGTCGACACCCTGGCCCAAGCCGAGAAGGACGCCAGCGTCAAGGTGCTGCTGGTCCGCGCGCCGGAGGGCGGCATGACCCCCGCCGCCGCCGACGAAGTGCGTCAGGCGATCCACCGCTTCCGCGCCTCGGGCAAGACCGTCATCGCCCACAGCCAGGGCTTCATGCCGATCGGCGCGGTGGTCTCCAGCTATATGGTCGCCGCCAGCGCCGACCAGCTGTGGATACAGAACACCGCCAGCTTCCAGGCTGTGGGCCTCTCCAGCGACAGCCTCTTCCTGGGCCGCGCCTTCGAAAAATACGGCGTCAAACCCGAGTTCGAGCAGCGCTACGAGTACAAGAACGCCGTCAACGAATACACTCAGAGCGACTATACCGCCCCGCACCGCGAGGCGATGACGGCCTGGATGACCTCCATCTACGACGGCGCCCTGGCCAATACGGCGCGCGACCGCAAGACCACGCCCGAGGCCCTGAAAGCGACCATCGAGGCCGGCCCCTATTCGGCGGAACAGGCCCTGGCGCTGAAGCTGGTCGACAAGATCGGTCAGGTCGAAGAGGCCGAAGCCGCCGCCAAGGCCAAGGCCGGCAAGGACGCCAAGATCATCAAGTTCGGCGACTACGCCTCTATGCAGGGCGCACGCAACGGCTCGGGCAAGTCGGCCATCGCCATCGTCGGCGGCGAGGGCGCGATCATGACCGGACGCGGCCAGGGCGCCTCGCCCTTCGGCTCGGGCTCGGACATCCGTTCCGACGATACGGCCAAGGCCATCTATGACGCCATAGAGGACAAGGCCGTGAAGGCCATCGTCTTCCGCGTCTCCTCGCCTGGCGGTTCGCCCGAGGCCTCGGAACAGATCCTGGCCGCCGTGCGCGCGGCCAAGGCGGCGGGCAAGCCGGTGGTCGTCTCCATGGGGGCCTATGCGGCCTCGGGCGGCTATTGGGTCAGTTCGGAAGCCGACTGGATCGTGGCCCAGCCCTCGACCCTGACCGGCTCCATCGGCGTCTTCGGCGGCAAGTTCGTGCTGGCCGACGCCCTGGGTCGTTTCGGCGTCGACATGCGCGGCCTCAAGGTCGGCGGCGACTACGCCGACGCCTTCTCGCCGGTGCAGGGCTTTGACCAAGCCCAGCGCGCCGCCTTCGCCGCCTCGATGGATCGGGTCTACGAAGACTTCGTGGCCCGCGTGTCGACGGGCCGCAAGCTGCCGGTCGAGCGGGTGCGGGAAATCGCCAAGGGCCGGGTCTGGACCGGAGCCCAGGCCAAGGGTCTGGGTCTGGTCGACGAACTGGGCGGTCTGAACGAAGCCGTCATCAAGGCGCGCAAGCTGGCCAATATCCCGACCAGCGAATCGGTGCGGTTCAAGCGCTTCCCGACGCCACAGTCGCCGTGGGAAGCCTTGGCCTCGGCCTTCGGCGCCTCGGGTCAGGCGGCCGAGGCCATGGTCTCGGTCGGTCAGGTCATGGGTGATCCGGCGGCCCAGGCGGTGCTGAATCGGGTCGAGGCTGACCGGATGCGCAGCCGCGGCGCCGTGGTGCTGGCCGACCAGCCGGCCTTCTGAGGCGTTTCCTGACTGAGCCGTGATGTCGCAGTCCATTGACCGTTCAGGTCGATGGACCGACATTGAGGTTCGGGCGTTCCTTCATCGGTGCGCCATGAAAGGCAGTTCCATGATTCAGTCCGACCCCTTCGCCCAGATCGGCTTCAACGCCCGGCGCCGCACCGGCGGCGGCTTGATGGCGCCCTTCGTCTGGTTCGGCGGGCTGGTGGCTACGGCCCTCGCCCTGACCGTGGGTGCGGTGCTCGCCGTGCTGACAGCCGCCGCCGTGGCCGTGATCGCCCTGATCGCCGGGGTGGTCGTCTTCTTCGCCGGCTTTGCCTTCCGCGCCCGACGGGCTCGCACGGCCAAGGCGCGTCAGGACGAAGGCGTGATCGACGCTCAGAAGGTCGGCGACACCTGGGTCGCCTACGGCTGGGAACGCGAAGGGCGCTGATCGGGCGTCATGCTGACCTTCACCGACGCCCCGTCGCCTAATTTCAACGCCCGGCGCGGGCTGCCGGACATGCTGGTGCTGCACTACACCGGGATGCAGACGGCGGATGAGGCTGTCTCTCGGCTTCGCGACCCCGCCGCCGAAGTCTCGGCCCACTATGTCGTCAACGAGAACGGCGTGATCCTGCGTCTGGTGCCGGAAGAGCGCCGCGCCTGGCATGCGGGCCGGGGCGTCTGGCAGGGCGAGACCGACGTCAACGCCGCCTCCATCGGCATCGAGATCGTCAATCCGGGCCATGAGTTCGGCTATCGCGCCTTTCCCGAGGCGCAAGTTCAGGCGGTCATCGCTCTGATCGCCGACATCCGCTCGCGCTGGACCATTTCTGACGCCCGCATCATCGGCCATTCCGACGCGGCCCCGGACCGCAAGCAGGACCCAGGCGAGCTCTTCCCGTGGAAACGTCTGGCTGAGGCCGGCCACGGCCTGTGGTTCGATCCCGCGCCCGAACGCATCGCCGCCCTGGGCAGCGACCTGTCGCCGGGCGACGAGGGGCTGGGCGTCATCGTCCTGCGCTCGGGGCTGCATCGACTGGGCTACGGGGTGAAACCCGGCGGCGAATACGACGACGAAACCCGCCTGACGGTCGAGGCTTTCCAGCGCCACTGGCGGCCCGACCGCATCGACGGCGTCGCCGACGGCGAGACCCGCGCCCGCCTGGTCGGTCTGCTGCAACTGGCCAGCGTCGAGAGCGTCACCGGCGTTCTGGATTGACGCGCGCCGCGTTCGCGCGCACTTAGCCCCCGCCAGACGGCCGGGCGGTCGCGGCGAGAGCTTGCTCTTGTCGAGGAAAGTCCGGGCTCCACGGTGAAGAGGCGGCGGGTAACTCCCGCCCGGGGTGACCCGAGGGATAGCGCCACAGAAAGCAAACCGCCTGGGCTCCGGCCCGGGGAAGGGTGAAAGGGTGGGGTAAGAGCCCACCGCGTCGGCGGCAACGTCGGCGGCATGGCAAGCCCCGCCTGGAGCAAGACCGAATAGGGACGTCGCGCGGGTTCGCCCGCAGGGTTCACCGCCCGAGGCGTCCGGGTAGGTCGCGAGAACCGTCCAGCAATGGGCGGTCCAGAGGAATGATCGTCGCCGCCTTTCGGGGCGGAACAGAACCCGGCTTACAGGCCGTCTGGCATTTTTTCTTGGGCCTATCGCCCTTTGGGCTACTTGAGGCCCGTTTTGTTTTGGGCCTACCGGCTTGAGGCCTGCTGTCTCCTCCCTCTCCCGGCGGGAGAGGGCTTGAGCGCACGAGAGCCGGAGGTGATCGTTCTTGCGCGAAAGGGTGAGGGGCTGGCGTTTCAGTCGGCGCAAGCCGTCGCGCCACGGCCTTCGGCCGACTTTAATCGCGAACCCTCACCCTTTCGCCTTTGCCAATCGCTGCGCTCTTGGAGGCTCAAGCCCTCTCCCAGCGGGAGAGGGCGGCGTTAACTCCTGCGTTGAAAACATGGCGGAAAAAGCCGTCCACAGGCTGTGAATACTCTTGATGTTGCTTGTATGTTCTCATTTTACACTTGCTGAAGCGTTCGTCGAACTGCAAATTTGGTTAAAGGGTGTCAACTAATCCCATTGAGGCCCATCTGATCCCATGCTATCCCACAGCCTCATGAGTAGGGGCTGTCGCCCGACGCGTGGATGTTTCAACGGACTTCAGGGGCGGGCCGAACGGCTCGATTGGGCAAAGCGTGTTTCTCTCGACCTACGAGAAGCAGCTGGACGGCAAGCGCCGTCTCTTGATCCCCCAGGAATTCCGCACGGCCGAAAACGGCGCGGAACACGGCGTCTTCTGCTTCCCCTCCATCGAAGCCGATTGCCTGGAAGCGGGCGGCGACAAGCTGTTCGCCGAATACCGCGCCGTCATCGAAAGTCTGCCCTTCGGCGACCCCTACCGCTCGGCGCTGGAAGCCTCGATCTTCGGCGAGCAGAAGCCGCTGGCCTATGACTCGGGCGGCCGCATCACTCTGCCGGAACATCTGTGCGCCGAGGTCGAGCTGTCCGACACGGTCGTCATCTACGGCGTCGGCGAGCGTTTCCAGATCTGGAACAAGGACAAGTGGGCCGCGCACCGCGCGGAGCAGCGCCGCATGGCGCGCGAGGGCCTGAAGCAGTTCGGTGAAATGCGCCGTCAGGCTGCGGTCGCCAAGACCGGAGGGGCAGCATGACGTCGCCTCACGCTCCTGTCCTGCTGGCCGAAGTTCTTGAAGCCCTGAACCCGCAGCCCGGCGATGTCGTCATCGACGCCACCTTCGGCGCCGGCGGCTATACCCGCGCCATCCTGGATCGCGGCGCCCAGGTCATCGGTCTGGATCGCGATCCGACCGTTCAGCCGCACGCCGATGCGGTGGCCGCCGCCTATCCGGGCCAGTTCCAGCTGATCCGCACGCCCTTCTCGGGTCTGTCTGAAGCCTTCGCCGAGAGCGGCAAGGCCCAACTGGACGGCGCCGTCTTCGACATCGGCGTCTCGTCGATGCAGCTGGATCAGGCCGAGCGCGGCTTCTCCTTCATGCGCGACGGGCCGCTGGACATGCGCATGGGCGATACGGGGCCGACCGCCGCCGACATCGTCAACACCTGGGACCACGGGCCGATGGCCCACATCTTCAAGCAGTACGGCGACGAGCGTCAGTCGGGCCGCGTCGCCACCGCCATCCTGCGCCGCCGCGTCGAGCAGCCGTTCAGCCGCACGCTGGATCTGGCTGAAGTGGTCGAAAAGGCCCTGGGCGGTCGTCGCGGCGCGCCGATCCATCCCGCGACCCGCGTGTTCCAGGCCCTGCGCATCGCCGTCAACGACGAGCTGGGCGAGCTGGAACGCGGCCTGGAAGCCGCCGAGGCGACCCTGGCGCCGGGCGGGCGTCTGGTCGTCGTCACCTTCCATTCGCTGGAAGACCGCATCGTCAAGGCCTTCATGACCGAGCGCACCGGCAATGCGCCCGGCGGCTCGCGCCATGCCCCGGTCGCGGTGGAACTGCGTAAGCCCAGCTTCGACCTGATGTTCAAGGGCGCGCGCGAGGCGGGCGAGGCCGAGCTGGCCGCCAACCCCCGCGCCCGTTCGGCCAAGCTGCGCGCGGCGATCCGCACTGAGGCGCCGGCCTGGGGCGCGATCGAGGGTCGGGCCGGCAAGGGCAAACGCGCATGATCGCCGTGCCCGTCCCGGTCAAGCGCCTGTTCGACTGGAAGGTCCGCGGCGTGCGCTGCGTCGAGATCATCGGCGTGGTCTGTGTCGCCGCCCTGGTCTTCTCGGTCTATATCGCCAAGGCCGCCGCCGCGCGCGAAAGCGCCGAGATCAGCCGCATCGAGAGCGAGATCCGCGAGAACCGCCAGCGGGTCCGCCTGCTGCGCGCCGAGGCGACCCGGCTGGAGCAGCCCGCCCGGCTGGAGGCTCTGTCGCGTGAAATCGGCCTGGGGCCGGTCGATGTCCGTCGTCAGGCGGTCGAGGCCGGTCTGCCCGCCATCGCGCCGCCGCCGGTCGTCGCCGCTGCGCCCGCGCCCGTGGCGGTCGCGCCCGCAGCGCCTGCTGCTGAACCCGTAGTCGAGGGGAGCCTGCATTGAGCGTGCATGATCACCACGGCATGGACTATCGCCGTCCCGCGCCGGGCCGTCCGCAGCCGCGCGCTCAAGGCCCGTCGGTCGGCGGTCTTTTCGCCGCCTGGGGGCGCTGGGTCGCCTCCTGCGTCTGGTGGATGGAGCACTCGTTCGAGCGCGCCCGCGCCGACGGTCGCCCGGAAGAAGACACCCGCGTCCGCATCTTCCTGATCATGGCGGTCTTCTGCGCCGTCTTCGCCTGTCTGGCCCTGGGCGCGGCCCACGCGGCCCTGTTCGCGCCGCGCGGCGCGGCGGGCGCGGGCTTCAACGCCAACGCCCTGACGCGCGCCGATCTGGTGGATCGCAACGGCCAGCTGCTGGCCACCAACATCACCCACTACGGCCTCTATATCGACCCGCGCGAGATCTGGGACCCGGCCAGCGCCAAGGCCCAGCTGCGCCGCGCCGTGCCGCGCATCTCGGCCAAGCGCCTGGACCGCGTGCTCAGCGGCGACCGTCGTCTGCTGGCCCTGAACGGCCTGACCCCGTCCGAGCGCAGCGCGGTTCACGCCCTGGCTTTGGGCGGCGTCTCGTTCGAGCCCGAGGATCGCCGCGTCTATCCGCTGGGCACCTCGGCGGCCCACCTGATCGGCCGCGCCGACACGGGCGGCGAGGGCGTGTCGGGTTCTGAGCTGGCCTTCAATCAGGAAATCCGCGCGGCGGGCGCCGCCGGCGAGGACTTCCAGCTGTCGATCGACCTGCGCGTTCAGGGCGTGGTCGAGAACGAGCTGGCCGCCGCCGCCGAGGCCGCCGGGGCCAAGGGCGCGGTCGCCGTGGTCACTGACGTTCAGACCGGCGAGGTCCTGGCCATGGCCAGCTGGCCGACCTACGACGCCAACCGCCGCAACAGCGCGCCCGAAGAGGCCCTGCTGAACCGCGTCACCTCGGCCCACTATGAAATGGGCTCGGTGTTCAAGAGCTTCACCGTCGCCGCCGGCATCGACACCGGCCGCGCCGACATGAACACCCTGTTCGACGCCTCCCAGGCCCTGCAGATCGGCAAGCGCCGCATCAAGGACTTCCACGCCACCAACAAGGTGCTGACGCTGGAAGAGGTCTATCTGCACTCGTCCAACATCGGCACCTCGCGTCTGGCCGTCGAAATGGGCGGCGACGTGATGCGTGAATACTTCCAGCGGTTGGGCCTGCTGGACGCGGCGCCGATCGAACTGAAGGAATCGGCCCGTCCGTCGCACATCCGCAAATGGGACGACTCGACCCTGGCCTCGCTGTCCTTCGGCTACGGCATCATGGTCACGCCGATCCAGTATGTGGCCGCCTACGCCTCCCTGGCCAACGGGGGCCGCTATGTGCCCCTGACCCTGCGCAAGGGCGGCCTGCCCAACGCCCGCACGCGTCAGGTCGTCTCGCCCGAGACCTCGGCCACCATGCTGGACCTGATGCGCCGCAACGTGACGCGCGGCTCGGGCCGATTCGCTGATGCCGCAGGCCTGCGGGTCGGCGGCAAGACGGGCTCGGCCAACAAGCTGGTCAACGGTCGCTATGACCCGACCCACGCCGTCGGCTCCTTCGCCGCCGTCTTTCCCGCCGACGGCCCGGTGACGGCCAAGCGCTATACGATCTTCGTCCTGGTGGACGAGCCGTCCTCCTATCCGCGCACCGGCGGCTATGTCGCCGCGCCCGCCGTCGGCAAGATCGCCGACCGCATCGCCCCCTTCCTCGGCGTCGAGCGCAAGGCCGACCGCTGGTCCACCGCTCTCGGCGAAAAGATCCCCGAGTTCCAGGACGTCGAGGGCGACGGCCGATGAGCGCGCCCCAAAACGCCCTGCGTCTCTCTGAACTGCTGCGTCGCGACGTCAGCTCGGACCCCGAGATCACCTCGGTCACGTCCGACAGCCGCAAGGTCGCGCCGGGCGCCCTGTTCGTGGCCCTGCCGGGCTCGGCCGCCGACGGTCGCGCCTTCATCCCGCAAGCTCTGGCTCGCGGCGCCGCCGCCATCCTGGCCCCGTCCGACACCCCGGCGGGCGCCGCGCCCCTGCTGGTGACTTCGGGCGACGTGCACCGCGCCTATGCCCTGGCCGCGCGCAGCTTCTACGGCGCCCAGCCCAAGACCTGCGTCGCCATCACCGGCACCAACGGCAAGACCTCGGTGGCCAACTTCTGCCGCCAGATCTGGGCGGGCCTCGGCCACAAGTCGGCCAGCATGGGCACCCTGGGCGTCGTCGGTCAGAAGGGCGAGCAGACCTACGCCCTGACCGGCCCCGGCCTGACCAGCCCCGACGCCGCCGAAGCCGCGCGCCTGCTGGCCGAACTGGCCGCCAAGGACGTGACCCACCTGGCGCTGGAGGCCTCGTCGCACGGTATCGACCAGCGCCGTCTGGACGGCGTGGCCATTCGCGCCGCCGGCTTCACCAACCTGACCCAAGACCACCTCGACTATCACGGCGACATGGCCGCCTACCGCGCCGCCAAGCTGCGCCTGTTCGAGGCTCTGCTGCCGCGCGGCCGGACCGCGGTGCTGAACGCCGACTCCGACGCCTATTCGGCCTTCGCCTCGGCTTCGATCATGGCGGGTCTGGGCGTCATGGGCGTGGGCGAGCGCGGGCGCGACCTGTCGTTGATCGCGCGCCGGGCCACGCCGGAAGGCCAGCGCCTGACCATCGATGCGCGCGGCCGCATCCACGACATCCTGCTGCCGCTGGCCGGGGCCTTCCAGGCCTCGAACGCTCTGGTCGCGGCGGGCCTGTGCATTGCGGGCGGCGAAGACCCCGACCGCGTCATCCCGGCGATGGCGTTCATTCGCGGCGCCCAGGGCCGTCTGCAACGCATCCCCGGCGAAAGCGCGCGCGGCGGCGAGGTCTATGTCGACTACGCCCACACGCCTGACGGTCTGGAGACAGTGCTCAACGCCCTGCGCCCGCACGCGACGGGCCGTCTGATCGTCGTCTTCGGCGCCGGCGGCGACCGCGACCGCGCCAAGCGGCCGATGATGGGCGAGATCGCCGGTCGTCTGGCCGACGTGGCCATCGTCACCGACGACAATCCGCGTTCCGAAGACCCCGCCGCCATCCGCGCCCAGGTCCGCGCCGGCTGCCCCGACGCTTTGGAGATAGGCGACCGCCGCGAAGCCATTCGCCACGCCGTATCGCTGATGCGTGAAGGAGATGTGGTCGTGATCGCCGGAAAAGGGCATGAACAGGGACAGATCGTCGCCGGGGTGATCCATCCCTTCGACGACGCCACCGAAGCGACTGAAGCCCTGCGCGATCATGCCTGACATCCAAACCCCGCTCTGGACCGCCGAAGCCATCGCCTCGGCGACCGGGGGGACACTTCATGGACCCGACGCCGCCCAAGACATTGGCGTTTCGGGCCTGACCTACAACAGCCGCGAGATCGCGCCCGGCGACCTGTTCCTGGCCCTGCACGGCGCCCGCGACGGGCATGAGTTCGCTGCCGCCGCCTTCGCCGCCGGCGCGACCATGGCCTTGGTCGATCGCCCGGTCGAGGGCGGGCCTTACGTCCTGGTTCCCGACACGCTGAAGGGGCTGGAGGCCATGGGCGTCGCCGCCCGCGACCGCGCCCGCCTGCGCGGCGCCGTCACCGGCAGCGTCGGCAAGACCAGCGTGACCCAGGCGATCAAGGCGGGCCTCGACCTCGCCGGCTCTGCCCACGCCTCGATCAAGAGCTACAACAACCACATCGGCGTGCCGCTGACCCTGGCGCGGATGCCGCACGGCACGGAACGCGCGGTGTTCGAGATCGGCATGAATGCGCCGGGCGAGATCGGGCCTCTGTCGAAGTTCGTCCGCCCGCACGCCGCCTGCGTCACCACGGTCGGCCCGGTCCATATCGAAGCCTTCGCCGACGGAGAGGCCGGCGTGGCGCGCGAAAAGGCGACCATCTTCGAGGGCCTGGTCCCCGGCGGCGTGGCCGTGATCAACGCCGCTGACGCCCATGCCGATCTGGTGCGTCAGGCGGCGGTGGATGCCGGCGCGGTCGTTCAGACCTTCGGCTCTGGCGCGGGTTGCGACGCCCGTCTGCTGGGCTTCAAGGCCGACGCCGAGGGCGCGCGCGTCACCGCCGAGATCGACGGCCATCGCCTCGACTACCGGCTGGCCCAGTCGGGCGTGCACTGGGGCCTGAACAGCCTCTGCGTCATCCTGATGCTGCGGGCGCTGGACGTGTCGCTGGACACAGCCTTGCAGGCGCTTGCCGGTTTCCAGCCTCTGGCGGGACGCGGCCAGCTGAAGACGGTCGCCATCCCCGGCGGCACCTTCACCCTGATCGATGAAAGCTACAACGCCAATCCCCTGTCGATGAAGGCGGGCTTCCTCAGCCTAGGGGCCAGGCCGGTGCCTGAGGGCGGACGCCGCGTCGTCATCCTGACCGACATGCTGGAACTGGGCGAGCACAGCCGCGCCCTGCACGAAGGCCTGATCCAGCCCATCGCCGCCGCCGGTCTGGACGTCGTCCACGCCGCCGGGATGGAGATGCGCCGTCTTCACGACGCCCTGCCCCCGTCGCGGCGCGGCCTGTGGCGCGCCACCGCCGCCGAACTGGCCGCTGAGGCGAACAAGCTGGTCGGCCCCGGCGACATCGTCATGGTCAAGGGCTCGAACGGGTCCAAGGCCTCGCTGGTCGCGGCCGCGCTTGCAAATCTCGGCTCAGCCGATCAAGGCAACAACCCCTCAGGCAGCGGCGCGCCGCGCGCGACGCGATAGGGTCACTCAAGAATGTTCTACCTGCTCTATCTCTACTACGCGGACATTGCGCAGGAATATCCGCTGCTGCACCTGATCCAGTATCAGACCGTGCGCGTCGCCCTGGCCATGGCCACAGCCATGATCGTCGCGGTCGCCATGGGCAGCCGCTTCATCAACTGGATTCGCGCCAAGCAGGGCCGAGGCCAGCCGATCCGTGAGGACGGCCCGGTTTCGCACCTGTCCAAGGTCGGCACCCCGACCATGGGCGGGCTGATGATTCTGGCGGGCATCGGCGTGGCGGTCTTCCTCTGGGGCGACCTGACCAATCCCTATATCTGGATCGTCTCTGGCGTGACGGCGGCGTTCGGCGTGCTGGGCTTCATCGACGACTACGCCAAGGTGACCAAGCAGACCTCGGCGGGTCTGACCTCGAAACAGAAGCTGGCGGCCCAGGCGGTCGTCGCCGTGATCGCCGGCGTGCTGACCGTGGTCTGGATGACCTATTCCCCGACCTCGCCGGGGCTTGAGACCTCGATCGCCTTTCCCTTCCTGAAGGCGGTCCTGCTGAACATCGGCTGGTTCTATGTGGCCTTCGCCGCCTTCACCATCATCGGCTTCTCCAACGCCGTGAACCTGACCGACGGTCTGGACGGCCTGGCCATCGTGCCGGTCATGATGGCGGCGGGCGCCTTCGGCATCATCTCCTATCTGGTCGGCAACTTCGTCTTCGCCGAGTATCTGCAGGTCCACCACGTGCCCGGCTCGGGCGAGCTGGCCATCTTCTGCGCCGCCATGATCGGCGGCGGCATGGGCTTCCTCTGGTACAACGCCCCCCCGGCCAAGATCTTCATGGGCGACACGGGCTCGCTGGCCCTGGGCGGCGCGCTCGGCTCCATCGCCGTGGCCACCAAGCACGAGCTGGTGCTGGGCATCGTCGGCGGCCTGTTCGTGGTCGAGGCGGCCTCGGTCATGATCCAGGTCGGCTACTTCAAGCTGACCGGCAAGCGCATCTTCCTGATGGCCCCCATCCACCACCATTTCGAGAAGATGGGCTGGCCGGAATCCACCGTGGTCATCCGCTTCTGGATCGTCGCCGCCATGCTGGCGCTGCTCGGTCTGGCCACGCTGAAGCTGCGATGACAGCCTTCTCCGCTGCGTCATCCTCGCCCTTGTGGCGAGGATCCAGACCCTCGACGTTCGACGTTGAGGCAGGATGGCTGGCGTCTGCGCTTCTGGTTCCTCGGGACAGGCCCGAGGATGACGGAGGTCAGGGATGATCCCGGTTCCCGGCTTCGAGGGCAGACGCGTCGCGGTCTTCGGCCTGGGCCGGTCCGGGATCACCGCCGCGCGCGCGCTTCAGGCCGGCGGCGCCGTCCCCGTCCTGTGGGACGACGGCGTCTCGGGCCGGATGCAGGCCGAGGCCGAGGGCTTCCTCGTCGAGGACCTGACCCGCGCCGACTGGTCGGGCTTCGCCGCCCTGGTCCTGTCGCCGGGCGCGCCCCTGACCCATCCCAAGCCGCACTGGACCGTCGAGCGCGCCCATGCGGCGGGCGTGCCGGTCATCGGCGACGTCGAGCTGTTCGCGCGCGCCCTGGACGCCCTGCCCAAGGACCAGCGCCCCCGCGTCGTCGCCATCACCGGCACCAACGGCAAGTCGACCACCACGGCCCTGATCGGCTGGGTGCTGAAGTCGGCAGGCCTGAGCGTCCACATCGGCGGCAATATCGGCATCGGCGTCCTGGCCCTGCCGGCCCCGACGCCCGACGCCGTCTATGTCATCGAGGTCTCGTCCTATCAGCTGGACCTGACCACCAGCTTCGCGCCCGACGTGGCCATCCTGACCAACATCAGCCCCGACCATCTGGACCGCCACGGCGGCATGGAGGGCTATGTCGCGGCCAAGCAACGCATCTTCCAGGCGCAAGGGCCGGAAGCGCTGGCGCTGGTCGGCGTTGACGAGGCCTGGGGGCAGGGGATCGCAAGCGACTTGCGCGCGCAGGGACGGCGGGTCTGCACGGTTTCCACCCTTTCCGTCATCCCGGGGCCGGGCGCGCAGCGTTCGGAACCCGGGACCCAGACGGTTGCTCATGTCGCCGAGGCCTGGGTTCCGGGTTCGGCTACGCCGCCCCGGAATGACGGCATGGAAGCCGCGCCCGGCAGGCTGAGCCTCGACGGCCAGCCCGTCGCCGACCTCGCCGCCGCCCGCTCGCTCCCCGGCCGTCACAACGCCCAGAACGCCGCCTTCGCCTATGCCGCCGCCCGCGCCCTGGGCGTGTCGCATGACGCGGCGGTCGAGGGCCTGATGACCTTCCCCGGTCTGGCGCACCGGATGGAGGCCGTGGGCCGTCTCGACGGCGTCCGCTTCATCAACGACTCCAAGGGCACCAACGCCGACGCCGCGCGTCAGGCGCTCGCCTCCTACCCCTCCGTCTTCTGGATCGCAGGCGGCAAGGCCAAGGAGGGCGGCATCGAAGCCTTGCGCGACCTCTTCCCCCACGTCGCCAAGGCCTATCTGATCGGCGAGGCCGCCGAGGCGTTTGCTGAAACCCTCGGCGGCACCCCGCACATCGTCGCCCACACCATGGAGCGCGCGGTCGAAATGGCCGCCGCCGACGCCGCGAAGGCCGGGGGCGAGCAGGTCGTCCTCCTGTCCCCGGCCTGCGCCAGCTTCGACCAGTTCCCCGATTTCGAGGTGCGGGGCGAAGCCTTCCGCGCCGCCGTCCTGGCGCTGGGCGCGAAAGCGGAGCCCGCCGCATGAGCCAGAGCTACAGCCATCCCTTTTCGCGCAATGATCAGAGCCTGATCGCGCGCTGGTTCTGGACCGTGGATCGTGGCCTGCTGGGCGCGGCCCTGACCCTGGTGGCGCTCGGCGTATCGCTCAGCTTCGCCTCCAGCCCCGCCGCCATCCTGGCCGACGAGTCGATCACCGATCCCTTCCACTATTCCTGGCGGATGATCGTCTGGGCTTCGATGGGGACGACCGTCATGCTGACGGCGTCCCTACTGTCGCCGCGCGGGGTGCGGCGCATCGCCGTCTTGGCCCTGTTCGGCGCCATCGTGGTCATGGCGGCCCTGCCGTTTATAGGCGACACGGTGAAGGGCGCCGCACGCTGGGTGAACCTCGGCCCGTTCAGCCTTCAGCCGTCCGAGTTCGCCAAGCCCGGCCTGATCGTCTTCGCCGCCTGGATGTTCGCCGAGGCCCAGAAGGGGCAGGGGGTTCCGGGCGTCAGCATCGCCTTCGGCCTATGGGCCCTGACGGTCGGCCTGCTGCTGATTCAGCCAGACATCGGCCAGACCCTGCTGATCACCACCACCTTCATGGCCGTCTTCTTCATGGCCGGGGTTCCGCTGAAATGGGTCGCCGTCATCGCCGCCATGGGGGCGGGCGGGGTGGTGTCGCTCTACTTCACCTTCAGCCACATGCGCGACCGCCTCAGCCGCTTCCTGTCGCCCGAGACGACCGACACCCATCAGATCGACCGCGCCTCCGAGGCCATCCGCGCCGGCGGCCTGGTCGGGCGCGGCATCGGCGAGGGGGTGATGAAGCGCCGGGTGCCCGATCTGCACACCGACTTCATCTATTCGGTCGGCGCCGAGGAGTTCGGCCTGATCCTCAGCCTGTTCATGATCGGCCTCTACGCCTTCATCGTCATCCGCGGGATGAAGAAGGCGATGAAGCTGAACGACCCGTTCGAGCAGACGGCGGCGGCTGGCCTCTTCATGTTGATCGGGCTTCAGGCCTGCATCAACGTCGCGGTGAATCTGAACCTGATCCCGACCAAGGGCATGACGCTTCCCTTCATCAGCTATGGCGGCTCGTCGATGATGGCCATGGGCCTGACCATGGGGTTTGCGCTGGCCCTGACGCGGCGTCGTCCGGGGGCCTATGAGCCAGGCTCCAACATCTCCCCGCCGCGTCGTCGCCTGCTGCCCTGACGCGTCTTCGTCATCCCGGAAGCCCGAAATGGCTATCCGGGACCGCTCCATACGCCGCGTTTGTGGCGGTCCCGGCTCTTGGCCTGCGGCACGGGCCGGGATGACTATCTGATTTGAGGTTCTCATGACTGAGAAGAACAAGGTCTGCGTCGTCGCCGCCGGGGGCACCGGGGGTCATATGTTCCCCGCCGAGGCCCTGGCCCGCGAGCTGGCCTCGCGCGGCTGGCGCGTGGTGCTGGCCACCGATGCGCGCGGCGAGCAGTACGCCCACGCCTTTCCCGCCGAGGAACGTCTGGCGTTGGACGCCGCGACCGGCAGCGGCCCCATCGGCCTGCTGAAGGCGGGCCTGGCCATCCTCAAGGGGGTGGGGCAGGCGCAGTCCGCCTTCGCCCGCATCGGCGCGGACGTGGTCGTCGGCTTCGGCGGCTACCCTTCCGCCCCCGCTCTGGTCGCCGCCGTGGCCACGCGTCGCCCGACCTTGATCCATGAACAGAATGCGGTGCTGGGCCGCACCAACCGGATGCTGGCTCCGGCGGTCGGCACGGTGGCCTCGGCCTTCCCGACCCTGGGCCGCGCCCCGGCCAAGGTGAAGGCCCGCGCCAAGCTGGTCGGCAATCCGGTCCGCCCCGACATCCGCGCCCTGTTCGACCGCGCCTATGTCGCGCCCGCCGGCGACGGCCCGATCCATGTCCTCGTCACCGGCGGCAGCCAGGGCGCCCGTATCCTGTCCGAGACCGCGCCCCGCGCGCTGGCGGCCCTGCCCGAGGCCATCCGCAACCGCCTGAAGGTCCAGCAGCAGTCGCGCCCCGAGACGCTGGAAAGCGCGCGTCAGATATACCTGGAGGCCGGCATCAACGCCGAGGTCGCCCCCTTCTTCCGCGACATGGCCGACCGCCTGTCCAGGGCGCATCTGGTCGTCGGCCGCGCCGGGGCCTCGACCTGTTCGGAACTGGCCGTCGCGGCGCTTCCGTCCGTGCTGATCCCGCTGAAGATCGCCATGGACGACCACCAGACCCTGAACGCCCGCGCCCTGTCCGACGCCGGCGCCGCCCGCGTCATCGCCGAGGACGACGTGACGGTGGACAGCCTGACCGCCGCCCTTAGCGATATCCTGTCCGACCCGACGAAGCTGACCGCCATGTCCGCCGCCGCCCGCTCGGTGGCTATTCCAGACGCCGCCGCGCGCCTGGCCGACCTGGTCGAAGCGGCAATCTGATCCGCGTCTTTCCTCCCTGTTCGCGGAGCGAATGGGGAGGTGGATCGGACGCGCAGCGGACGAGACGGAGGGGGCGACTCGACGTCGACCCTCTGTGCCGCCCCCTTCACCGCTAAGCGGTCCCCCTCCCCACGATGTGGGGAGGAAAGAGGGCGTGGCCGTGCGCGGAGAAGCTGGCTAGGCTGCGCTCATGCCCCAGTTCGTGACCAACCTGACCAACAAAGTCTTCGCCCTGTGGAACCAGTTCTACTGGCTGCCGGAATGGGCAGTGATCACCATCATCACCGCGGTTTTCGTCTTCATCGGCTGGGCGGCGAACCAGGTGGTCTTCGCCCTGCTCAAGCTGGCCGTGCGCAAGCGCGACCTGTTCTGGAAAGGCATGGTGGGCCGCGCCCGGCTCAAGGTCCGCATCGCGGTGATGATCATCGCCCTGGCCCTGGCCGTCACGGTGTCGCCGCTGGACCCTGAACCCTCGCTGTTCATCCGCCGGACCCTGCTGTTCGCCTTCATCCTGGTGTGCGGCTGGATGATCGCGGGCGCGGTGGACATGGGGGCCATCGTCCATCTGCGTAAGTTCAACATGGAGGCCGAGGACAACCTCTACGCCAGGAAGCACGTCACCCAGACGCGCATCCTGCAACGCGTCGCCGCCATCCTGATCGGCCTGGTCACGCTGGGGCTGGCCCTGCTGACCATTCCGGGCGTGCGCCAGTGGGGCATGTCGCTGCTGGCCTCGGCGGGCGTGGTCGGCATCGTCGCCGGTCTGGCGCTGCAACCCTTCCTGACCAACCTGATCGCCGGCATCCAGATCGCCACGGCCCAGCCGATCCGCCTTGACGACGCCGTCATCGTCGAGGGCGAATGGGGCCGGGTCGAGGAGATCACCTCCACCTATGTCGTGGTCAAGCTGTGGGACTGGCGGCGGATGATTCTGCCGCTGACCTATTTCATCCAGAAGCCGTTCCAGAACTGGACCCGCGACAACGCCAGCCTGATCGGGGTCGCCTTCCTCTATGTGGACTACGAGGCGCCGATCGACCGGCTGCGGGTCAAGCTGGAGTCCATCGCCCACGCCTCGCCGCTGTGGGACGGCGACGTGGTCTCCTTGCAGGTCACGGACATCACCGAGCGGGTCGCCCAGGTCCGCTGCCTGACCAGCGCCAGAAACGCCTCGCTCGCCTTCGACCTGCGCTGCGAGGTGCGCGAGAAGATGTTGGCCTTCATGCGCGATGAATGTCCCCAGGCCCTGCCGCGCGATCGGGTGGACCTGGATCGGAACGCGACGCCTCGTGATCCTGAACTGGGGCAGGGCGTCTAAGCCGCTCGCAGTCACGCCGTCATCCTCGGGCTTGACCCGAGGATCGAGTGTCGGGGCTCGCTCGACCTTACCGATGTCGCGGAAGCGGATAACCCGATCCTCGGGTCAAGCCCGAGGATGACGGCAGATGGGCACGAGAACCTCAGTCTTGCATCCGTTCGCGCCCGATCCGCACCGCATCGGCCGTGCTGACCGCATCAATCGCCCGCGCATCGGCCCCGCACGCCACCGCCGCCAGTTCCGCCGCATCCCCGCCGGGCGCGATGGCGTAGGGCGCTGACTTCGTCGGCGTGATCGGCCCCTCGGTCCCGTCCGCCTTCAGCGAGGCGAAGTCGAGCCGGTCCGCCGTCTGGGCCGCGCAGTCGAACCGCCACCAGGACCAGCCGCCGACATAGGCCGCGTCGCCGATGACCATGTCCTCCTCGCTGACCTGTAGCGAGCGCATCCGCACCCCGTCGCTATCGGGCGTTATCGAGGCCACGTCGGCGAAGATGGCGAAGCGCCCGACGCCGGTCAGGACCAGACGATGCTCTGGGGTCAGCTGCGGGGTGGTCAGGAGGCTCAGGATCAGCAAGGCGAGGGTCATGCCGCCTTCGTAACCGGGTGTTGACCGCCAGACGATAGGCTTCGTCCATGACGCGCTTCATGACGCTGGATTTCACCGACGACGACGGCCCCGCCCTGCTGGATCGGGTGGCGAGGCTGGCGCGTGGTCCCTACGCCTATGTCGTCACGCCCAACGTCGACCATGTCGTCAAGCTGATGGAAGGCCGGGTGGATCGTGAGGTCTATCAGGGGGCCGACCTCAAGCTCTGCGACAGCCGCATCCTGGGCCATCTGGCCCGGCTGCGCGGCAAGCGGCTGGCGGTCTATCCGGGCTCGGACATGACCGCGGACCTGCTGGCCTCCGACGCCGCCGAACAACTGGCCATCGCCGTCTTCGGCCCTGATCGCGCCGCTTTCGACGATCTGGCCGCGCGCTACCGGAAGGCGCGCCTGAGCTTCCTGGACGCCCCCGTTCTGACGCCCGGCGCACCCGCCTGGGACAGGGCCGTGGGGGAGGTTCTGGCCGCCGATTGGGATGTGCTTCTGACCTGCATCTCCTTTCCGAAGCAGGAGCGGTTCGCCTATGCGCTTCGGGTGGCCGGTCGTCCCCATGGCGTGGCCCTGTGCGTCGGGGCCTCGGTCGATTTTCTGACGGGTCGTCAGCAACGCGCGCCGCGCCTGTTCCAGAAACTCTCGCTGGAGTGGCTCCATCGCCTGCTCAGCCAGCCCCGCCGGATGTTTCGTCGCTATGTCGTCGAGGGACCGGCGATCCTGGGCTGGTTCATACGGATCGAAGTGCTGGGGTCTCGCGCGCCTTAGCCCGCCACGATCTGCTCGGCCTGGTTCAGGTTGACGCTGACCAACTGGCTCATGCCGCGCTCCGGCATGGTGACGCCGTACAGGCGGTCCATCCGGCTCATGGTCACCGGGTTGTGGGTGATGACGATGAAGCGGGTGTCGGTGCGCGACCGCATCTCGTGCAGCATCCGGCAGAAGCGGTCGACGTTGGCGTCGTCCAGCGGCGCGTCGACCTCGTCCAGCACGCAGACGGGCGCCGGATTGGCCAGGAAGACGCCGAAGATCAGCGCCGCCGCCGTCAGGGCCTGCTCGCCGCCGCTCATCAGGCTCATGACCGACAGCCGCTTGCCGGGCGGGCAGGCGTAGATCTCAAGCCCGGCTTCCAGCGGATCGTCGCTCTCGACCAGCTTCAGCTCGGCCTGGCCGCCGCCGAACAGAGCCTCGAACAGGGCCTTGAAGTTGGCGTTGATGACGTCGAACGCCGCTGTCAGCCGCTCGCGGCCTTCGGCGTTCAGTTCGTCGATGCCGTCGCGCAGCTTGGCGATGGCCTGGGTCAGGTCGATGCGTTCCGACTTCATGGCGCCCAGACGTTCGCCGTATTCGGCGGCCTCTTCCTCGGCGCGCAGGTTGACCGCGCCCAGGGCCTCGCGCTCGCGCTCCAGCCCGGACAGCAGGCTCTCGGCGCCGGCCGTGTCGGGCGGGCGGGCGATGGCGTCGTCCAGCAGCTTCTGGCCCAGTTCGTCCGGCGACATCTGCGCTGTCTCGCGCAGGGTGGCTTCGGCCTCGACCAGACGTTCAGAGGCGGCCTCGGCGCGCACGGCCAGACCGGCGCGGGCCTCGCGCGCGGCGCCGGCGGTGGCCTCGGCGGCGCGGCTGGCGCGGTCGCTGTCGCCCGCCGTGCTCTCGGCCAGGGACAGGGCCTCGGCGGCGGCGCTCTTGCGCGTCTCGGCGGCGATCAGGGCGTCCATCAAGGCGCCGCGCTGCTCGGCGAAGCCCTGGGGCGCGATCTCGGCCTGTTTCAGCAGAGCTGAGGTCTTGTCGGCGTCCTTGCCCAGGGCCGCGACGCGGGCGGCGCTGTCCTTGGAGCGCCCGGCCCAACCGGCGTGGGCCCGGCTCAGGCTGCCCAGACGCTGTTCGCGCCCGGCGCGGTCTCTGGCCTCCTCGTCGCGGGTCGAGCGCGCGGTCTGGGCCGCCTGCCGCGCCGCATCCGCCGCCACGCGAGCCGCAGCCAGTTCGTCGCGCAAGCCAGCGATGGTCTCCGACGGCGCCTCGACGCTCTGCGCGGCCTCCAGCGCGGCCTTGGCCTCGGCCACCTCGCCGTCCAGACGGGCGACCGTCTCGTCCAAAGCCTGGGCGCGAGCTTCGCGCCGGGTCTGGTCGCGCATCAGGCTTTCGACCCGGTCGCGTGCTGACGTCACGGCCTTGTCGGCGGCGAAGGGCTTGAGGCGGGCGGTCTTGACCGCCTCTTCCGCCGCGCGGAAGGCCTCGGTCGCCGCCTTCTGAGCCGTCTGCGCCGCTTCCAGCGCGGGCTTGCCCGTGTCGATCTCGGCTTCCAGCTCGGCCAGCCGCGTGCGCTGGGCCAGACGCACGGCGGCGGGACGCGGGGCCTCTGCGCGGCTGACGAAACCGTCCCAACGATAGAGGTCGCCCTCGACCGTCACCAGGCGGGCGCCGGTCGGCAACAGCTTGGCCAGACGGGCCGCATCGGACTGGCTGGCGACGCCGCACAGGGCCAGACGCGCGGCCAGCTCGGCGGGCGCGCTCACATGGTCGGCCAGCGGGGCCACGCTCTCGGGCCAGACGGGGGAAGTGGCCTCGGCGCCGGCCCAGTGGGCGGTGGCGCGGGCGTCCAGCGCCGCATCCAGATCATCGCCCAGAGCGGCGGCCAGAGCGGCCTCGTAACCCTTGGCCGCCGACACCTTGTCCAGAGCGGGCGGGTGGTCGCGCTTGCCCGTGACCAGCAGTTGCGCCAGGCCCCGCGCCTCGGTCTGCAAGCGACCCAGCCGGTCCTCGGCGGCGCGGGCCGCAGTGCGGGCCTCGGCCTCGGCACGGGCCAGGTCACCGCGCGCGGCTTCGGCGGCCTCGACGGCTTCGCGGGCGGCGGTCAGATCGGCTTGCGCCGTTTCCAGCGCCGTGCGGGCGGTCGCCAGTTCCGGCGTTTCCAGCGGACCCAGGGCTTCGCGTTCACGCTTCGCCTGATCGTGTTGGCCGACGACGCGGGCCAGACGGGCCTCGGCGTCGCGCTTCCTGGCGCTCTCGGCGTTGGCGCGGGCCTCCACGGCGGCCAGGGTCCCGGCCAGTCGTTCGACCTCGCCGTCGGCGGCCTTGCGCGCGTCTTCGGCGACCAGCAGCGCCTTTTCCAGCTCGGGTCCGCGCTCCGGCGCGGCGGCGATCTCGGCCTTGAGCCTGGTCAGTTCGTGATCCAGCCGGTCCAGCTCGCGCTTCGCGTCGGCGGCCATGCCCTCCTCGCGCTCGACGTCGGCGGCGATGCGGGCCGCCTCGGCCTTCAGCCGGTCGACCTCGGCGCGGGCGGCCTGTTCGGCCATGTCGAGGCGGTCGCGCTCCAGCGTCGCCCGGTGGAGCAGGGCGCCGGCCACGGCGTCTTCTTCCCGCGCCGGCTTCATGGCGTCCTGCGCCTTCAGGGCCTCGGCCTCGGCCTTGGTCGCGGCCGCGCCGGCCTCGGCCACGGCGCGATCGGCGTCGCGCAGTTCCTGGGCCGCGATTTCCGCCGCCGCCTTGGCGTCGTTCCAGCGGACATAGAGCAGGGCGGCCTGCAAGGCGCGGATCTCGGCCGAGATCTTCTTGTACTTCTCGGCCTGACGCGCCTCGCGCTTCAGCCGGTTCAGCGCGGTTTCAAGCTCGCGCCCGATGTCGTCCAGCCGGTCCAGATTGGCCTCCGCCGCCTTGAGGCGCAGCTCGGCCTCGTGCCGCCGGGTGTGCAGACCCGACACGCCGCCGGCCTCTTCCAGAATCCGTCGACGATTCTGCGGCTTGGCGGCGATCAGTTCGGAAATCTGGCCCTGCCGCACCAGGGCGGGGGAGTTGGCTCCGGTTGAGGCGTCGGCGAACAGCAGCTGCACGTCGCGGGCGCGGACCTCCTTGCCGTTGATGCGATAGGTCGAGCCCTGACCCCGGTCGATGCGGCGCGAGACCTCCAGCACAGGACTGTCGGTAAAGGGCTGGGGCGCGCGCTTCTGGGCGTTGTCGATGGTCAGGACGACTTCGGCGTGGCTGCGCGGCGGACGGCCCGCAGCCCCGGCGAAGATGACGTCGTCCATGCCCTGGCCGCGCATGGCCTTGGCCGAGTTGGCGCCCATGACCCAGCGCAGGCTTTCCAGCACGTTGGACTTGCCGCAGCCGTTAGGCCCGACGACGCCGGTCAGGCCCGCCTCGATCTGGACTTCCGCCGCGTCGACGAAGGATTTGAAGCCGACGAGCTTCAGTCTCTGGAACTGCATCGGCGGGGGCTTAGCGCCCCTTGAGCAGCGGGTCTATGGCCGCCGACAGGGTTTCGAGCGAATGGTCTGAGGCGCGCACGCCGTTGACGAAGAAGGACGGGGTGCCTTCCACGCCTGCCGCCACGGCGGCCTCGACGTCGCGTTGCAGGGCCTGCCCCGTGGCGGGGTCGCCCAGGCAGGCTTCGATCTGGGCCTGGGTGCGTCCGCTGACGCTGATGGCGCCGGTGTACCAGTCGCGGGCGTCGCCGCTGGCGAAGGCGGCGGATTGAGCGGCCATCAGGTAGTGGGCCACGTCAAAGAACTTGCCCGGCGCGGCGCAGCGTCCGATGGCGGCGGCGGTAGCCGCCACCTGGACCGGCTGGGTCGGCAGGTCGCGGAACACCAGCCTGACCTTGCCCGTGTCGATATAGCGAGCCTTGAAGGCCGGGAGGACATCATTGGTCCAGGCCGCGCAGTGGCTGCAGGTGAAGGAGGCGTACTCAATCACCGTCACGGGGGCGTCAGCGCGACCCAGCACCCGGTCCGCGGCGGTCACCGCCGGAACGGCGGCCAGGGTTGCGGTCGTCGCCTTCGCCGAAGGCGTGTCGGCGGCGAAGGCGGCAGGCGCGACGGCCAGCACGACGACCGTCGCCAGGACGGTCGAGGCCAGGGTTTTGAGCATATCCGGTCGCGCCTGCTTCATCATTTTACTTGGCCAGTTCCGCGTCGATGGCTTCCGACAGGCCCGACAGGCTGCTGTCGACGACCTTGGCGCCGTTGACGATGAAGGTCGGGGTGCCGGTCACGCCGGCGTCGAGGCCGGCCTTGATGCGGTTGCTCATCTCTTCGATGGCGGCCTTGTCGCTGATGCAGGCCTCGGTCTGCTCCTGGGTCAGACCGGCGGCGGCTGCGGTGCGGAACAGGGTGGTGCGCGGCGGAACGCCGGCCGCCCATTCCTTCTGGCTGGCCATGATGTCGTGCATGACGTCGAAGTATTTGTCTTCACCGGCGCAGCGCGCGATCAGGAATCCGGCGACGGCGATGTCCTGCGGCGGGGTCGGGAACTCGCGGAAGACGTAGCGGACCTTATTGGTGTCCACATACTTGGTCTTGAACTCGGGCCAGACTTCCTCGTTCCACACGGCGCAGTGGCCGCAAGTGACCGAGGCGTATTCGACGACCGTGACCTTGGCGTCGGCGCCGGCGCCCAGGGCCATGTCGCCCTTGGCCTCGCCGCCGGTCTTGGCGGTGCAGCCGGCGACGGTCGCCATGGCGGCCAGGGCGGCGGCGGTCAGGGCCGCGCGGCGGCTCATCGAAGCGTAACGGAACGTAGCCATGGATCGTCCTTGGGCGAGGGTGTGACTCTGAAGGATGGCGCGATTCCCTGGGACGCGCGCGATCCGCTTAGTTCTCGAGAACAGGTGCGGCGAAGGTTTGTCAACGGCGCTCGTTTTCGGGGGGCTGCGACAGCACCGCGCGACCCAGCTTGCGCAAGGCGGCTTTCAGGCTGTCCGGCGCATCCTCGACCGAGGTGGCCAGTTCGGCCTCGACCGAGGCGGGCAGTGGCGGCAGGACCCTCTTGCCGCGCGCCCTCGGCTTGGCGCCGGCGACGGGCAGGGGCTTGACCGGCCCCTGGGCGATGCGCAGCCGCTCGACCGATCCGGCGCCGAGAAACAGGTTCACCCGCTGGATGATGTCCTCGGACTGGTGCTGCACCAGCAGGGCGGCGGGGCCGGCCACGCGCAGCTCCAGCGTGCCGCCGGCGGTCCCGCGACCCTTGGTCAGCTTCTGCGGGCGGGTGACTCGCGCCAGGCGCTCGCCGACGATCTCGACCCAGCGCGGCTCCAAGGCGCCGGCGCCACGCCCGAACTGGGCGTCCAGCTTCTTGATCAGCGGGGCCAGCGACCGACCCGCCGGGGGCGGCGGGCGCAATGGCGGGCGTGTCCGGCGACGGGCCAGGATTTCGCGGGCTTCGCTTTCGGTGGGCAGAGGACGACGCATTCGCGCACCATAGCGTCATCCCGGCCGAAGCCGAAGGGCGTAGAGCCGCGACCGCCCCAGATGCTGTCGTTTCCTGCGGTCCCGGATAAGCGCTGCGCGCTTTCCGGGATGACGCTATGAAGGCGGCTCATGCCTGACGTCTCTTCCCTCCGCGCCGCCCTGCTTGATTGGTACGACGCCCATGCGCGCAGCCTGCCGTGGCGCGCGCCGCCGGGGTCGGGGACGCGCACCGATCCCTACCGGGTCTGGCTGTCCGAGGTCATGCTGCAGCAGACCACGGTGCCGCACGCCGCCCCCTATTTCGAGCGCTTTACGACGCGCTGGCCGACGGTCCGCGATCTGGCGGCGGTCGAGGATTCCGAGTTGATGGCCGCCTGGGCGGGGCTGGGCTACTACGCCCGGGCGCGCAACCTTCTGGCCTGCGCCCGCGCCGTGGCACGCGATCACGGCGGCGTCTTTCCCGACAGCGAGGCGGCGCTTCTGGCCCTGCCGGGGGTGGGCGCCTATACCGCCGCCGCCGTGGCCACCATCGCCTTCGACCAACCGGCCAACGTCGTCGATGGCAATGTTGAGCGGGTCATGAGCCGCCTGTTCGCGGTCGAGACGCCGCTGCCCGCCGCCCGACCCGAGCTGAAGCGTCTGGCCGCCCTGTTCGTCAGCGACGAGCGTCCCGGCGACTGGCCCCAGGCCCTGATGGATCTGGGCTCGGGCGTCTGTCGGCCCAAGTCGCCGTCGTGCGAGCTCTGTCCCCTGGCCTTCGGCTGCGAGGGCTTGAAGGCTGGCGAGCCGGCCCGCTACCCGCTCAAGGTCAAAAAGGCGGAGCGACCGCATCGCCTGGGCCACGCCTTTGTCCTGCGCGACGGCGAGGGCCGGATCGGTCTGGTGCGACGGCCCGACAAGGGGCTGCTGGGCGGCATGGTCGGCCTGCCCACCTCGGACTGGAGCGCGACGCCGGACTTTATGGCCCCTGTCGACGCCGACTGGGTCGAAGTCGGGGCCGTCGAACACGTCTTCACCCACTTCAGCCTGACCCTGACGGTTCACGTCGGGGCCGGGGACGGCGATGACTTCCTCTGGACCGAGGCGGAAGACGCGCTGGCCTCTCTGCCGACGGTGTTCAGGAAGGCGCTGGAACGGGGGCTGGCGGCCTAACCCGCCACCCGCAGGTTGACCACGCCGCTCTTCTCGTGGGGCATGACGACGACCCGGCCGTCCAGGCGCTGGAAATTCAGGTCTATGACGCCGCCGCCGACCTCCAGATCGCTGACGGTCAGCCGGTCCAGGCCGATCGGCAGGGCGGGTTTGGTGATTTCGACCAGACTTTCGGCGGCGTTGATCGACACGCCGAGCACGGCCTGCAGCATCAGGAAAACCGACCCCGCCGCCCAGGCCTGGGGCAGGCAGGCGACCGGGTAGGCGATGGGCGGCTCGCCTGTCTCGCGGATGAAGCCGCAGAACAGCTCGGGCAGGCGCAGGTGGAAATGCGACGCCGCGCCAAACACCTCGCCCAGCAGCATGGCCACCGCCCGCCGCTCACCGTAGCCGGCCATGCCCGCCGCCGCCATGGCCGTGTCGTGCGGCCAGACCGAGCCGTTGTGATAGCTCATCGGATTGAAGCGCGTCTGGCCCTTGCCCAGGGTCCGCAGGCCCCAGCCCGAGCGGAACTCGGCCGTCAGCATCCGCCGCGTCACCCGATGCGCCCGCTCCTGCGTGGGCAGGCCGCTGAACATCAGATGCCCGGCGTTGGAGCCGATGGCGCGGCACTGCTCGCCGTCGCCGTCGAGGGCTATGGCGTAGAAGCCCTCGTCCTCCATCCAAAAGCGATCCTCGACCAGGGCGCGCACCGCCTCGGCTCGCGCCTGCCATTGCGGCGTCCGCTCGTCTCCCAGATGGGCGCCCATCTCGGCCAGGGCCTTCCAGGCGGCGAAGGCGTAGCCCTGGACCTCCAGCAGGGCGATTGGCCCCTTGGGGAAGCGACCGTCGGCGTAGAAGATGGAGTCCTCGCTGTCCTTCCAGCCCTGGTTGGCCAGGCCTGTATCCGCCGCCCGGGCGTAGTCGATCAGCCCGTCGCCGTTACTGTCGCCGTAGTCGGTCATCCAGCCCGCCGCCGCGATCAGGTTGGGCCACAGGGCGCGGATGGTCTCCAGGTCGCCGGTGCGTTTGGCGTAGGCGCCGGCCAGGGCGATGAACAGGCAGGTGGTGTCGACCCCGCCGTAATAGAGGCCGAACGGGACTTCGCGCAGCGCGCTCATCTCTCCGCCGCGCGTCTCGTGCATAATCTTGCCGGGGGCGGAATCCATGAAAGCGTCGACCTCGGTCGCCTGTCGCGCCGCCAGATAGGTCAGGACCCCCTTGGCCAAGCTGGGGTCGATCCACAGCATCTGCCAGGCGGTGATGATGCCGTCCCGCCCGAACGGGGTCGAGAACCACGGCACGCCGGCATAAGGATAGGGGCCGGTCGGCAGGTCGGTGGTCAGCAGGGCTACGTCCGTCCGCGACTGGGTCAGCCAGTCGTTGACGCGCGGATTGCGCGGTGCCTGGACGCTGGCGCCGCGCCTCAGCCGCCGACGCATGGCCAAACGGGCTTGGATGGCGTTCCAGCGCCAGCGGTCCTTGTCCGGCGCTTCGCAGACGTCGAGCCCGCATTCGATGAACAACTCCAGCTTCTTGCCCTTGGGCAGGCTGAACATGAACTCCGCCCGGTTGGGGCTGAGCCGCGCCGGCGGCTCGGAAAAGGCCAGGCAACTGGTCCTCAGAACACCATCCAGTCCCGTGTAGCCGAAGGTGACGCGGCGCCCGTCCATGACCGGGGCGTGGATCTCGCCGCGCGCCGCCCGCTGCGTGCCACGCACCTGAAAGATGTCGGCGAAGTCGGCCCCGAACTCGAAGGCCAGAGGCAGCAGGATGTCCTCGATGCCGTGGTTGACCATCCGCACCCGCTCGAACAGCCTCTTGTCCCAGAGAAAGCGCCGCCGCTCCAGATGCAGCACCCCCGCCGGGGCGGAACGCCCGCCCATGGGGGGCAGGGGCCGGTTGGTCGAATGGCAGGTGAAGAAGACATTGTCCTCGGTCACGCCGGAACTGAGCCGCGACGGCCGCGCCCGACCCACGGTCAGGACGAAGTGCGACAGCAGCCGCGTGTCCTGATCGAACAGGCCGTCGGCGCCGCTCTTCACATCGCCCCAGTGGTCCGCGACCAGAAAGGTGTCGCGATCCTTCAACGCCATCAGGGTTTCAAGCCCGTCCTGGTCGTTGTTGTCGGCGGCGGTGGTCTGGACTGAATAGGCGTCGTCCATGCTCTACCTAATGACCAGGGAGGCGAAGGGTTCAGGCGCGGAAGGCGAAACTGTGTTCCTCAAGCAGCGGCAGGATGGGGTCGCCATCCAGAACGTGCGCCGCGAACGGACGGCGCGCCAGCAGGTCGCCGTAGACGTCGAGGTAGCGCCGGGCCATGGCCGTGGCCGAGAAGCGCAGGTCGAACCGCGCGCGGATCGCCTCGCGGTCCAGTTCGTGCGCCTTTGCAGCGGCGGCGACCGCCTGCTCCATGGTGTCGACCAGGAACCCGGTGGCCCCGTCCTCGATGATCTCGGGCGTCGAGCCGCAGCGGAAGGCCACGACCGGCGTGCCGCAGGCCAGGGCCTCGATCATCACCAGACCGAAGGGCTCGGGCCAGTCGATAGGGAAGAGCAGGGCCTCGGCCCCGCCGAGGAAGGCCGACTTCTGATGGTCGCCGATCTCGCCGACGAACTCGATCATCGGACTTGCCTCAACGAGCGGCTTGATGACCGTCTCCCAATAGGTCTTGTCCGCGGCATCGACCTTGGCCGCGATCTTCAGCGGCTTGCCCAGGCACGTGGCGATCTCGATGGCGCGGTCGGGGCGCTTCTCGGGCGAGATGCGGCCCAGGAAGGCCAGATAGCCCTGCGATGTGGGGGAGAAGCGATAGAGGTCGCCGGGCATCCCGTGCTGCACCGTGGCCTTCCAGTTGGCGTGCGGCAGGGGGCGGCGCTGATCGTCCGAGATGGAGACCAGACCGAACTCGGGCCAGCGCTCATAAACCTCGGGCAGATCCTTCAGGTCCAGCCGTCCGTGCAGGGTGGTGATGGTCTTGTCCGCCAGATCCCGGAAGAAGGGGAAATGCAGGATGTCGGTGTGGAAATGGATGACGTCGAACGTGTCGGCGCGGTCCAGAACGGCGGCCAGAAGGGTCATGTGCGCGGCCAGGTCGGACTTCAGCGGCTCGGGGTCCAGTCGGATCGCCTGATCGCGCACCGGGATCAGGCGCGCCCGTGTCTCGGCCTCGGCGCTGGCGAACAGGGTGACGTCGTGACCCAGTTCGACCAGGGCGTCCGTCAAGTGGGCGACCACCCTTTCCGTGCCCCCGTAGAGGCGCGGCGGCACAGCCTCATAGAGGGGCGTGACCTGAGCAATCTTCATGATCGGACTCCTGCGCCCCCGATGGCGCACTGCAGTCCTCAACACGGGTCGATGAACGGGGGTTCCAGCTTGGCCGCAACGATAGTCGTCAGCGGCGCGCTGGCTCTTTCCTCCCCATTTTATGGGGAGGGGGACCGCGACCCGAAGGGGGGCGCGTAGCTGCCAAGTGGTGGAGGGGCCGACACAGCGGGCAAATGTCGAGACGCCCCCTCCGTCACGTCCGCAATGCGGCCGCGCCACCTCCCCATGAAATGGGGAGGAAAGCGTTCAGCCCTACTGCATCCCGGCGCGGATCTCGGCGCGCAGGGCGTCGATGGGGCGCAGGCCCGTGTCGGTCTTGAACCGCCAGTAGGTCCAGCCGTTGCAGGCCGGGGCGTTTTCCAGCAGGGCGCCCAGCTTGTGGATCGACCCGCTCATGGAGCCGGACACAAGCGAGCCGTCGGCGCGCACGCGGGCCTCATGGTCGCCCTTGGGGCAATACAGCTTGTCGCCGGGGGCCAGCAGGCCGGCTTCGACCAGGGCGCCGAACGGCACCTTGACCTCGGCCTTCTTGGAGCCGGTGACGACCAGGTCCTCGGGCGCGGCGGGGATGACGGCCTTGATGCGCTTCTCGGCCACCTTGGCGTAGCCTTCGTCGCGTTCGATGCCGATGAAACGGCGGCCCAGGCGCTTGGCCGCGGCGCCCGTGGTGCCGGTGCCGAAGAAGGGGTCCAGGATCACGTCGCCGACGCGGCTGGCCGACAGGATGACCCGGTGCAGCAGGGCCTCGGGCTTCTGGGTCGGGTGGGCCTTGTCGCCGTTCTCGTCCTTCAGGCGCTCATTGCCCGTGCACAGGGCCAGGGTCCAGTCCGAGCGCATCTGGGTGTCTTCGTTGAAGGCCTTCAGCGCGTCATAGTTGAAGGTGTAGCGCTTCTGTTCTCGCGACTTGGCGGCCCAGATCAGGGTCTCGTGCGCATTGGTGAATCGCGTGCCCTTGAAGTTCGGCATGGGGTTGGACTTGCGCCAGATGATGTCGTTCAGCACCCAGAAGCCCAGGTCCTGCATCGCCGAACCCAGGCGGAAGATGTTGTGATAGCTGCCGATGACCCAGAGCGAGCCCTCGTCCTTCAGCACCCGGCGGCATTCGGTCAGCCAGGCGCGGGTGAAGGCGTCATAGGCGGCGAAGCTGTCGAACTTGTCCCAGTCGTCATCGACCGCATCGACCTTGGAATTGTCCGGACGCAGCAGGTCGCCGCCCAGCTGCAGGTTATAGGGCGGGTCGGCGAAGACCATGTCCACCGACTTGTCCGGCAGGCCCTTCAGCACCTCGATGCAGTCGCCACGCAGGATGACGTCGGTCTTCAACTCGGACATGGAATAAGCGGCCCCGGACAGATGAGACGCTTATGGTGAATCCTTACGGTTAAGGCGGAGTAACCAAACTTAAGATCCCGACTGATCGATAGAATCCTTCTCCCCTTGCGGGAGAAGGTGGCAGGCGAAGCCTGACGGATGAAGGGGTCTCGCTACGGCGGATGAAGGCGGACGGTCGCAGCCCGGCGTTACCCCTCATTCGACCTCACCCTGCTCTGCCGCCTTCTCCTGCAAGGGGAGAAGGCAAAGATGGTGCAAATCGCATCCCGTCTGAGCTATGAGGCGGGGATGATCGCACGCCTCCGTCCCGTTCCGTTCGCCCTTGGGCCTGTCCACTTCGTCGGTATCGGCGGCATCGGCATGAGCGGCATCGCCGAGATCATGCTGAAGATCGGCTATCAGGTGTCCGGCTCGGACGCCAAGGCCAGCGCCAACACCGAGCGGCTGGAGCGTCTGGGCGCCCGCATCTACATCGGCCATGACGCCGCGCACGTGACCGAGGGCGTCTCGGCGGTGGTCTATTCCACGGCGGTCAAGGCGGCGAACCCGGAACTGGTCGTCGCCCGCGAGCGCCGCATCCCCCTGGTCCGCCGGGCGGAGATGCTGGCCGAACTGATGCGGCTGCAATTCTCGATCGGCGTCGGCGGCACCCACGGCAAGACCACGACGACCTCGATGGTCGCGGCCTTGCTGGACGCGGCGGGCATGGACCCCACCGTGGTCAACGGCGGCATCATCAACGCCTACGGCACCAACGCCAAGGTGGGCGAGGGCGACTGGATCGTGGTCGAGGCCGACGAGAGCGACGGCAGCTTTCTGCGCCTGAAATGCACCGTGGCCATCATTACCAATATCGACCCTGAACATCTGGACCACTACGGCGACTTCGACGCGGTCAAGAAGGCCTTCTGCGACTTCATCGAAGACATTCCCTTCTACGGCTTCGGCGTGGTCTGCCTGGACCACCCGGAAGTGCAGAAGCTGGCGGCTCAGATCGACAACCGCCGCCTCGTCACCTACGGCCTGAACCCCCAGGCCATGGTCCGCGCCGAGAACGTGCAGATGTCGCCCGACGGCGCCCGTTTCGACGTGGTGGTGCAGGGCCAGGGTCTGGCCGCCCTGGACGAGCCGATCCGCATCGAGGGCCTCTATCTGCCCATGGCCGGCTGGCACAATGTCTCCAACTCCCTGGCCGCCATCGCTGTGGCGCGCGAACTGGGCGTGGACGACGACGCCCTGCGCGCCGGTCTGGCCGGCTTCGGCGGGGTCAAGCGCCGCTTCACCACCACGGGCGTCGTCGGCGGCGTGCGCGTCATCGACGACTACGGCCACCACCCGGTCGAGATCGCTGCCGTCCTCAAGGCCGCGCGTCAGGTGGTCCAGTCGGCGGATAATCCCGGCCGCGTCATCGCCGTGGTCCAGCCGCACCGCTACACCCGCCTGCGCGACCTGATGGAGGAGTTCTCGACCTGCTTCTCGGACGCTGACGTCGTCCTGGTCGCCGACGTCTATCCGGCGGGCGAACAGCCGATCGAGGGCGTGGACAAGCACGCCCTGGCCGACGGCATCCGTCGCTACGGCCACCGCAACGTCGCCGCCCTGGAAAACGCCGCCGTCCTGCCGCGCGTCATCAAGGACGAAGCCAAGCCGGGCGATCTGGTCGTCCTGCTGGGCGCCGGCGACATCACCAGCTGGGCCTATGCCCTGCCGGCGCAGCTGGAGGCCCTCGCCTGAAGCTTTCCACCATCCGCTCATCCCCGCGGAGGCGGGGACCCAGTGCTTTGGCCTCCAGCCGCGACGCTCAGGGTCTTGCGCGGAAATGCCCAACCGGGCATCGCAGTAGCTCTTACTGGGTCCCCGCCTCCGCGGGGATGAGCGGAAATAACGATGTCCTGGCGCGATAACCTCCCCACCGTGCGCGGCAAGCTGCTGCTGAACGAACCGCTGGGGCCCTACACCTGGTTCCGCGTCGGCGGGGCGGCGGACGCCCTGTTCATTCCGGCGGACGCGGACGATCTGGCCGACTTCCTCAAGGCCCTGCCCGAAAGCGTCCCCGTCACCATCATCGGCGTCGGCTCCAACCTGATCGTCCGCGACGGCGGGGTCGAGGGCGTGGTGATCCGTCTGGCCGGCCGCGCCTTCGCCGCCATCACGACCGAAGGCGAGACCATCACTGTCGGCGCGGGCGCGCTGGATTCCATGGTGGCCAAGGCCTCGGCCAAGGCGGGCATCGCCGGGCTGGAGTTCTACGCCGGCATTCCCGGCACCATCGGCGGCGCCCTGACCATGAACGCGGGCTGCTACGGCGCGGAAACCAAGGATGTTCTGGTCTCGGCCTGGGGCCTGACGCGTCAAGGCGAGCGGATCGAGCTGACGCTGGCCGACTTCGGCTACACCTACCGCCACTCCAACGCCCCGGCCGACATCATCTGGATGGAGGCGACCTATCGCGGCACACCCGACGCGCCCGAGGCCGTCGCCGCCCGCATTCACGAGATCACCAGCCGCCGCGAGACGACCCAGCCGATCCGTGAAAAGACCGGCGGCTCGACCTTCAAGAACCCCGAAGGCCATTCCTCGTGGAAGCTGGTCGACGAGGCGGGCTGGCGCGGCAAGCTGCGCGCCGAAACCGGCGGCGGCGCCAAGTTCAGCGAACTGCACGCCAACTTCATGATCAACCCGGGCGAAGCCACCGCCGCCGACATCGAAGCCCTGGGTGAAGCCGTCCGCGCCGACGTCCTGGCCAAGACCGGCGTCCAGCTGGACTGGGAAATCAAGCGCATCGGCCGCCCCTAACCCTCTCCCGGCGGGAGAGGGCTTGAGCGCACGAGAGCGAAGGGATCGTTCTTGCGCGAAAGGGTGAGGGGCTAAGGGTTCAGTCGGCGTCCGCCGTCGCGTCGCGGCTTGCGCCGACGGTTGGCGAGAACCCTCACCCTTTCGCCTTACCAATCGCTGGCGCTCTCGGAGGCTCAAGCCCTCTCCCATCGGGAGAGGGGCTCTACCGCAGGAAGGCGCTGAAATTCCCCCTCCCGCCCCGCTATCGTTTCCAACCGGTTAACCGTATTCAGGGCATAGGGGCGGGCTAGTAGTCGGATCGTCCCATGCGCGCGCCCCTGAACACTCTTCACGTCGCTGTCCTGATGGGCGGCCTGTCGTCGGAACGCGAGGTCTCGCTGTCCTCCGGTCGCGGCTGCGCCGACGCCCTGGAGGGGCAGGTCGCCAAGGTCACGCGTGTCGACGCCGGTCGCGATCTGGCCCAGGTTCTGACCGCCCTGAAACCCGATGTCGTCTTCAACGCCCTGCACGGCGAATGGGGCGAGGACGGCTGCGTCCAGGGCATTCTCGAGACCCTGCGCATTCCCTACACCCACTCCGGCGTCCTGGCCTCGGCTCTGGCGATGGACAAGGATAAGTCCAAGGCCGTGCTGCGCGCGGCGGGCGTCGTCGTCCCCGGCGGCGGTCTGTTTGACCGCAAGGCGGTGGCGGCGGACCACGTCATCCCGCCCCCCTATGTCATCAAGCCCAACGCCGAGGGCTCCTCGGTCGGCGTCTATGTCATCCAGCCCGGCGACGCGCCCTGCGCCATCGTCGGCGACGACAGCTGGACCTATGGCGACCTGGTCATGGTCGAGCCCTTCATCGCGGGCAAGGAGCTGGCCGTCACCGTCCTGGGCGAAGCCGCTGGCCCGCGCGCCCTGACCGTCACCGACATCACTCCGACCAAGGGCTTCTACGACTACGAGGCCAAATACGCGCCGGGCGGCTCCAAGCATGTCCTGCCCGCCGAACTGCCCGCCCACGTCTTTGACAAGGCTTTACGTCAGTCCGAGCTGGCCCACACGGCCATGGGCTGTCGCGGCGTGTCCCGATCCGACTTCCGTTATGACGATGTTAACGACGTTCTCGTTCTTCTGGAGGTCAACACCCAGCCCGGCATGACGCCGACCTCGCTCAGTCCAGAGCAGGCGGCCTATGTCGGGATGGCGTATCGTGATCTGGTTCGGTGGATGGTGGAGGACGCCTCATGCCCGCGGTAGTGCGTGGCGGTCGGCGACAGGGTTCGACAAAGGGCAAGGGGCAGGGGTCCCGCAAGGTGCCGGCCACGCCGGGCAAGGTCGCCGCCATCGGTCGGCTGGACCTGTCGCCGCGCGCCGTCTTGATCTCTATTGTGGCGGGCGTCGTGGTGCTGGGCGGGGTCCTGGCCACCGGCGCGCGGGCCGAGCGCATCTCCAACTCGGTCTCCAACAAGTTCGACAGCGTCACCTCGGGCATGGGCCTGAAGGTCAGGCAGGTCCACGTCACCGGCGCCTCGCCCGAGGCCCGCGCCGCCATCCAGCAGGCCGTCGGCGTCCGCGCCGATCAGCCCATCGTCAGTCTGGACCTCAACGCCGTGCGCGACCGGGTCCAGGCCGTGGGCTGGGTCAAGGAGGCGCGCGTGGTGCGCCTGCTGCCCGACACCCTGATCGTCGACGTCAAGGAACACGACCGCCTGGCCGTCTGGCAGACCGGCGGCCACGCCTATGTCATCGACAGCCGGGGCCAGGTCATTCAGGGCGCCGACGCCGGTCGCTATCCCAAGCTGCCGCTGGTGGTCGGCAAGGGCGCCGATCAGACCGCGTCTGAAATCCTGCCGCTTCTGGCCCAGCGCCCGCGCCTGATGGCGCGCATCGAGGCCCTGGTCCGGGTGGACGAGCGCCGCTGGGACCTGCGCCTCAAGGACGGCAGTCTGATCCAACTGCCCGCCGTCGATCAGGACAGCGCCCTGATCCGTCTCGACGCGCTGGACCAGCGCGAACGCCTTCTCGACCTGGGCTTCGCCCGGGTCGATCTCCGCACGCCCGAGGAGGTCGCCGTCCGGCCCTCCGAAGGCGCCGTCTGAACCGAATATCCAGGACACGATCATCATGGCCGGACGCAGCCGAGACACGAACACGGATCAAGCCAAGGGCGCCCCGCGCGCTCCGGCCGTGGCCGCGCTCGACCTGGGTCAGTCAAAGGTCGCCTGCTTCATCATGAAGCCCGAGGGCGTGCGCCACGCCGACCGCACCATCCGCGTCGCGGGCGCCAGTCACGTCCAGTCGCGCGGCGTGCGCGGCGGGGCCATCGTCAACATGGACGAGGCCGCTCAGGCCATCGGCCACGCGGTCGAGCGCGCCGAGCGCGCCGCCGGTTCGCCCGTCTCCGGCGTCATCGTCACCACGGCCATCGGCCAGATGGCCAGCCACCGGGTCCAGGCCCGCGTCTCCCTGGGCGCCCATCCGATCAGCGACGGCGACCTGGCCCGCGCCATCGGCATGGCCCTGGCCCAGATCCGTCTGCCCAACCGCCGCCCGATCCACGTCCTGCCCATCGCCTGGTCGGTGGACGGGGCGCGCGGCGTGCATGACCCGCGCTCGATGCGCGGCGGCTCGCTGGGTCTCGACCTGCTGGTCGTCTCCATGTCCGAAGGTTCGTTCGGCGCCCTCAGCCACTGCCTCGAACTGGCCCACCTGGACCTGCAAGGCGTCGCCGCCGCCCCCGTCGTCTCCTCGCTCGCCGCGCTGGAAGAGGATGAGATGGAGTTGGGCAGCGTCTGCATCGACATGGGCGGCGGCTCGACCTCGGCGGCGGTTTGGGGCGGACGGTCCTTGCTCCACATCGAAAGCCTGAACGTCGGCGGCGATCACGTCACCGCCGACATCGCGCGCGGCCTGTCGACCTCCAAGGTCGGCGCCGAGCGCCTGAAGACCCTGCACGGCTCGGCCATGGCCAGCGCCAACGAGGACCGTGAGATGCTGGAGGCCCCGCCGCGCGGCGAGGACCCGTCCGCCGGCCCCGTCATCGTCCCGCGCGCCATGCTCAAGACCGTCATCGCCCCGCGCGTCGAGGAAACCCTCGAACTGCTGCGCGACCGGCTGAAGCACGCCGGCGTCGGCATGGACCCGGGCGCGGGCATCGTCCTGACCGGCGGCGCCAGCCAGCTGAACGGCGTGCGTGAACTGGCCGTGCGCGTCTTCGACCGCCCGGTCCGCCTGGGCAAGCCGCAACGCGCGCCCCACCTGGCCGACGCCGCCTCCGGCCCCGCCTTCTGCTCGGCCTCCGGCGTCCTGCTGCGCGCCGCCTACGGCCCGCGCGAGGCCGTCTCGGCCCGCAAGCTGATGTCCCGTCAGATCACCGCCGCCGACGCCCCCAAGGTCCACCGCGGCGGCATGGTCGCCCGCGCCGCCGGCTGGCTACGCGACAATCTGTAAGACGTCTGCCGGGAGGCACGTATTGTGCCGTGGCGGCCTTGATAGGCGGACAGGCCAGCCTGTGCGTGGCGACCTTGAAAGCGTGCTTGGCGTCTGCATCCAGAGCGCATGCTTAGTGTGACAGATGATCCAAGTTTAATTGGCGCGCTCTTAGAAAACATATTCAATCATAGTTCGCCTAACTGCGATTTTCTATTTTCGCACCTAGAGGCAACGCGCTAGCTTCAAGTATATCAATGGTATCGAATCTTTTCGTTCATCGAACGTGGGTTATTGTTGCTGGGCTACATTGTGTCAAAGCTGCTACATATTGTCGTTTAACGGGCGGATTTTCGCCAAGATGCTGGATTTCTTCGTTCTTCCGACTAGGGAACGGGGTGAGGTGCTCAGAGCGCCCAAGGCGGACACCGCCGAGTATGTTTAGTTGGGAAGTTAGTATGAATTTGAAGCGTAGCCATCTGTTCGGGACCACGGTCCTGGCTGGCGTTATCGCCACCTCGGCTCCGACCTTTGCTCAGACCGCACCGGCGGCTCAGAACGAAGAAGCCACCATGGTCGAGGAGATCGTCGTCACGGGTTCGCGTATCCGTCGCGACCCGACGACCGCCCCGACCCCCCTGATCCAAGTGAGCCGTGAAGCGCTGCTCACCACGGGCCAGAATACGGTCATCGACTACCTGGCCACGGTTCCGGCCCTGATGAACTCGCAGGTTCCGTCGGATACGACGGGCTCGCTGAATGCTGGCGGCCTGTCGCTTCCCAACCTGCGTTCGCTGGGTTCGGGTCGTACGCTGACCCTGGTCGACGGTCGTCGTCATGTCGGTTCGCCGCAAGGCACCCTGGCTGTCGACGTCGACACCATTCCGCGTCTTCTGATCGAAAGCGTCGAGATCGTCACTGGCGGTGCGTCGTCGGTCTACGGCGCCGACGCCGTCTCGGGTGTTCTGAACTTCAAGCTGCGCAAAGATTTTGACGGCCTGGAAGTCGACACCCGCTGGGGTCAATTGAACGACGGTGGCCAAGACTCGCAACGCCTTTCGGTCCTGGGCGGCAAGAACCTCCTTGACGGTCGCCTGAACGTCTACGCCTTCGCTGAATACGAGCGCCTGGACGAAGTTCTGGCGTCGGACATCGATTGGCTGGGAGACGCCTGGGGCTTGGTGGGGCGTGATGCCGACCCGGTGTCGCAGCCGTACGACGGCGTAACGGACTCGGTTCTTTATCGTGATCGCCGCAGCATGCAGATGCGCAAGTGGGGTCAGGTCACCCTGGCGAACAACTACCAGCCGAGCGAATTGAACAACCCGCTGACGATCCCGGTTGCAAACTGCGCCACGACCACGATTACGACGTCATCGTGCTTCGGCGTCATGCCAGGCAAGACCTACATTTTCGAGGGAGGCTCCGCACGTCTGGCGGACTTCGGTCAGATCATCAGCGGAACCGGCACCAACAAGGCCATCAGCATTGGCGGCGACGGCGAAAACCCGAACACGACGTTTAACGTCGACTCGACCCTGCCGCAGTCTGAAAGCTCGCGTTTCCAAGTCGGAGCGAACTTCAAGGTCACGCCGAACATCAATCTGTACGTCGAAGCTAAATACGTTCAAGAACGTACCCATTTAGCTACAGGTAATTCTTTCGGCGACATCTATATTTCGGATACGTATAACCCGAACAACTCGATGGCGGTTCTTAGCACGTCGGCCTATACGACGCGCACCGACAACGCCTTCCTGCCCGCAAACTTGGCTGCTGCTATCCGCGACAACATGGCCGTGACCTACGGTCCGGCGTCGGCGAATTCGCCGGGCGCCGTTACGGGTACTGTCGCTGCTCCGTTCGCCCGCTACAGCGCTTGGCTACTTGACCGCTCTCAAACCAACGACAAGCAAATGCAACGCTACGTCATCGGTCTGAACGGCGATGCCGGTGACTTCGGCTTCATCAAGAACATCGACTGGGATCTGGGCTACACCTACGGTCGCGTTGACAACAAGAACGTTGAACGTGGTCTGGACATCGAGCGCTTCTCGTACGCGATGGACGCTGTTCGCAACGCGCAGGGCCAGATCGTCTGCCGCGTACAAGACCTAACCTCGCGTATCGACCCGAATACGGGCCTGCCTTACGAAGTTGCGAGCCGCAACCCGAAGGTTCCGGGCGTGCTGACGGCAAACTCGCAAATCGTTAAGGATTGTAAGCCGCTGAACGTGTTCGGCGCCGGCAATCAGAGCGCAGAAGCGATCGACTACGTCCGCGCACAGCTGTCGATCAAGCAACTGAACGAACAGCACGACGTCTTGGGTAGCGTTTCGGGTCAGCTGTGGGACTTCTGGGGAGCAGGCAGCATCGGCGTCGCGCTCGGCGCCGAATATCGTCGCGAGTATACTGAAGGTCTGGGTCGCAGCTCCTCGCTCGGCACAACCTACGCCCAGCTGAACGGCGGCGGCGACTTCCTGCCGGCCTCTTACGAAACCAAGGAGGGTTTCGCGGAAATCTCCATTCCGCTGATTCGCGACTCCGTCCTGGGTGAGTATGCCGAACTGAGCGGTTCTTACCGCTACAGCGACTTCTCGACCTTCGGCGGTAGCGAAGTGTACGGCGTGAACCTGGTTTATCGCCCGATCCGCGACATCGCATTCAAGACCAGCTTCAACACCTCGGTCCGTGCTCCGACCCTGTCGGAAACCAATGCGCCCCTGTCGCAGACCTTCCTGCAATTCACCGATCCCTGCGCCACTCAGAATATTCAGAACCTCGGCGATCGTACGAAGGCTGCAAACCGTATCAAGAACTGCGCCGCCTTGGCGGCTCAATACGGCCTTAAGTTCGACTTCTCCGATCCGACCGCGACCGACGCCTACAAGCCGGTCTACGCGTCTAGCGTTCCGGGCAATAACGGCGGAAACCCCTTCCTGAAGCCTGAGGAGTCGGAATCCTTCACCTTCTCGACCGTTCTGCAGCCGCGTTTCATCCCGAACTTCTCTCTGGTGCTCGACTACTATGAAATCCGGATTGATAACGTCATTGCAGCCGTTACGGCTCAGGTTGCAGCTAACAACTGCGTCGACGGCCCGGGCCTGAACGCAAGCGCCTGCGCCACTCTGACGCGTTCGAAGGTCGACAACCCCGTCACGCCCGCTGACGACAAGTTCCTGCTGGTCGACTTCATTCAGTCCTCGATCAACTATGCGAAGCGTAACGTTCGCGGCCTCGACTTCACTACGAACTATCGTTTCGACACTGAAGAAATGTTGGGTCGTAACTGGGGTCGTTTCAGCCACACGCTGAATGGCTCGTGGTTGATTGAGCAGAAAAACTTCAACAACATCGACAACCCGGCGGATTATACGGAGTTGTCGAGCACGCTTTACTACCCGCGTGTGCGTATGACTTCGACCCTTGCCTGGCAGACCCCGCACGAACCTCTGCGCGTGACGTGGACGGCTGACTGGCAAACGGCCCAGGATATCGTCCAGATGCGCGACTTCGTGAACAATGCCGACCAGCGCGAAGCCCGGTACGCCAACACTGAGAACTTCGTGCGGAACGACCTGTCGGCCCGCTATCAGGTTCGCGACAATCTGGCGGTCACGGCCACGGTCCAGAACGTCTTCGATGCTGAACAGGCTCGTTGGCTGGGCGCCGCCGTCTACTCGAACTTCGACCCCTTCGGTCGTCGCTACTCGATCAGCCTGAACTACCGTCCCTGGTAAGTTTGGTCTGATCATCCAGTGAAAAGGGCGGCTCGCAAGGGCCGCCCTTTTTGCTTTCCGGATCAGGGGTTGGAAAAATGAAGAAAATCTGCGGCCAAGCTAGGGGAGCGGGCTTTGAAATCCGCCGACTCATAGTACCGGGGTAACACTCCGTTAACGCAAAAGGGGTTTTCCTTAACGCGCTCATAACCAATGCGATTCGGCGGGGATTTCGCACTGGGGTTAACGGGCAGGGTCGGAAAGTTCGGAACAACAATCATGTCTCTCTCGCTGGTGAAGCCGCAACACACGGAACTGAAGCCCCGGATCGTCGTCTTCGGCGTCGGCGGCGCGGGCGGGAACGCCGTGAACAATATGATCGACGCCGGCCTTGAAGGGGTCGAGTTCGTCGTCGCCAACACCGACGCTCAGCACCTGAGCTTCGCCAAGACCGACCGTCGCATCCAGCTGGGCGAGACCATCACCCAGGGCCTCGGCGCCGGCGCCCACCCCGAAGTCGGCATGAACGCCGCTGAGGAAAGCGCTGACGAAATCCACGCGCACCTGGACGGCGCGCACATGGTCTTCATCACCTGCGGCATGGGCGGCGGCACCGGCACCGGCGCGGCCCCCGTCATCGCCAAGTGCGCCCGTGACCGCGGCATCCTGACCGTCGGCGTCGTCACCAAGCCCTTCACCTTCGAAGGCCGTCACCGCATGCGTCTGGCGGACTCCGGCGTCGCCGAGCTGCAACGCTACGTCGACACCCTGATCGTCATTCCGAACCAGAACCTGTTCCGCGTCGCCAACGAGCGCACCACCTTCGCCGACGCCTTCGGCATGGCCGACCAGGTGCTGCACTCGGGCGTCCGTTCGATCACCGACCTGATGATCCTGCCGGGCCTGATCAACCTCGACTTCGCCGACGTCCGCGCCGTCATGTCCGAAATGGGCAAGGCGATGATGGGCACGGGCGAAGCCACGGGCGACGACCGCGCCCTGCTGGCGGCTCAGAACGCCATCGCCAACCCGCTGCTGGATGAAACCAGCCTCAAGGGCGCCAAAGCCGTTCTGGTGAACATCACCGGCGGTCTGGACATGACTCTGCTGGAAGTGGACGAGGCCGCCAACGCCATCGCCGCCGAAGTGGACGGCGACGCCAACATCATCTTCGGCGCCGCCTTCGACCCTGCTCTGGACGGCAAGATCCGCGTCTCGGTCGTCGCCACCGGCATGGATGAAGCCGTGATCCAGAAGATCGAGCCCCAGGGTTCGGCCTTCTCGGACCGCCGCCCCAATACAACGATGGCCCCGCGCCAGCCCGAAGTCCGCATCGACCCGGTTCGCGAAACGGCCCGCGCGCCCGAGCCGGCCCCGGTCTATGAGGCCCCGGCCGCCCGCACCGCGCCCGAGCCGCGCCCTGAGCCGGTAATCCACGACGCGCCCCGCAATCTGGAGCCCATCGTCGATCCCTGGGTCGAGGAATACGAATCCGGCGCCGTCCGCGCTCAGCCGGCGGCCGCTTCGGCCGAGCAGGGCGACCTCTACTTCGACCGCGGCCAGCAACAGCAGCCGCAAGCCCGTCCGGCCCCGCGCCGCGAGGAGCCGGTCGCTGAAGAAGAATACTATGACGACCGCGATCACCGCCGCAGCGGCTGGAGCCTGTTCGGCAAGAAGCGCCAGCAGCCGCAACAGCAGCAGCCGTCCTACGCGCCGCAGCCGTCGTCGAACCGCACGACCCAGCAACTGCGTCAGTCCCAGTCGGCTCAGCCGACCCAGGAGTATCAGGCCGGTCACGCTGAAGACGACGACCTGGAAATCCCGTCCTTTCTTCGCCGCCTCGCGAACTGATCGGACCAAACGCTGATCGAAACGCCCCGGAGCCAGGCTCCGGGGCGTTTTGCTTTGTGGCGCTGCACGGTCGGCTGTCGCCAGACCGAAACATTTCGAAACCCATCTTTCATTTCGCGCTTGAGCCGTCGTGGTTAAACGACAGGCGAGGCGAACTCCGCACCCGTTGCGCGGAGCCGCGCAACACAGAGAGCTTCCCCTTGTCGGTCCGTAACGACCATCACGAACAGACCATCGTCGCCCCGGCCATCTGCGCCGGCGTCGGCGTTCACACCGGCCAGCGCGTCAAGCTGGTCGTGCGTCCGGCCGCGTCCGGCACGGGCATCACCTTCGTGCGCACCGACATCACCGACCGCGACAACCGCATCCCCGTCTCGGGCGAGGCCGTCGTCGACGCCCGTTTGAACACCATGATCGAGAACGCGGCGGGCGTGCGCCTGTCGACTATCGAGCACCTGATGGCCGCCCTGTGTGCGCTGGGCGTCTCCAACGCCGTGATCGAGGTGGACGGCCCCGAGCTGCCGATCCTGGACGGTTCGGCGCTTCAGTTCGTGCAGCTTCTGGACCGCGCCGGTTTCCGCCGTCAGGAAGCCCCGGTTCGCTACATCGAAATCCTCAAGCCGGTTCGGGTGGAGGAGGGCGACAAGTCCGCCGTCCTTCTGCCCTGCGACCGCTACGAGATGCGTTTCGAGATCGACTTCCCCACGCCGGTCATCGGCAATCAGGTGGTGGACTTCGTCGTGGACGAGGCGACCTTCCGTTCGGACATCATGGCCGCCCGCACCTTCGGCTTCGCCCACGAGGTCGAGGCTCTGCGTCAGGCCGGTCTGGCGCGCGGCGGCAGCCTCGAAAACGCCGTGGTCATAGACGGCGACGAGATCCTGAATCCCGGCGGCCTGCGCATGGAACGCGAGTTCGTGCGTCACAAGGCCCTGGACGCCATCGGCGACCTCTACGTCCTCGGCGCCCCCCTGCTGGGCCGCTACGAAGGCGTCAAGGCCGGCCACGCCCTGAACAATAAACTGGTCCGCGCCCTGCTGGCCCAGCCCGACGCCTGGCGCGAAACCACCCGCGTCTTCGACATGGCGATGGCGGGCTAATCACGCTTTCCTCCCCATTTCATGGGGAGGTGGCGCGGCGCGTTAGCGACGTGACGGAGGGGGCGTCTCGACGTCAGCCCTCTGTGTCGCCCCCTCCACCGCTACGCGGTCCCCCTCCCCATTTCATGGGGAGGAATGATCAGGTGAGGGCGATCGCGCTCACCAACCGCCCGAAATCCGGCTCTCTCGTCAGAAACGCCCGCCGGTTCGAGTAGAACCGCACCGTGTCCGCGCGAGTGTCGTCGCCGGTCCAGGCAGCGTCGCCGACGCCAGCCTGCTCCAGCCGCCACAGGACAAAGCCGGGCAGGTCGAACAGGCGTTTGTCCTCGGCGGCGCCGGGGGCGAAGAAACGTTCGCTGCCGGGGTCGTGGTGGGCGAACCGCGCCTGATAGTCGGCGCCGACCTCATAGCTGGCCTGGGCGATGCAAGGGCCGACCACGGCGACCATGCGCTCGGGCCGCGCGCCCAGGGCCTCCATGGCCGCCACCGTCGAGTGGATGATCCCGCCCAGCGCCCCCTTCCAGCCCGCGTGGGCCGCGCCGACCACCCCAGCCTCGGCGTCGGCGAACAGGACCGGCGCGCAGTCTGCGGTCAGGACGGAGGCGATGGGGCCGCGCACGGCGCTGACGACGGCGTCGCCCTCCGGCCGCTCGCCAGCCCAGCCGCTCTCGGCCACGCGGGCCACGGCGGAGTGGATCTGATAGCAGCCGCACAGGTCGTCCAGTCCCCCGCCCATCCATTCGGCGACGCGGCGGCGGTTCTCGGCCACCAGTGCCGGATCGTCCTTGGACCCGACGCCGGCGTTCAGCCCGGAGTAGATGCCTTCAGAAACGCCGCCCTCACGTGTGAAGAAGCCGTGGCGCACCCCGGCCTTGTCGAGCAGGGGGTGGGTGATGGGGTTCAGGCTCATGCGGCCTCCAGCGACGAACGGGCGGCGGCGACGGCGGCTTCCACGGCCTTGCGCGCCTGGGGGCTGTTCTTCCAGCAGGTCGAGCCGACGCTGGCGGCGGCGCCGGCGCAGACGACGGCGGGATCGGCCTGGGCCAGGCGTTCAAAGCCGCCCAGGCCCTGTTCCTCCAGCCGCTCGACCACCTTGGGCCCCACGCCCTTTACGGACAGAAGAATGGCCCGTTCCTGCTCGGAAAAACGCATCGTACACTCCCTGCGGACACAGGCCGCAGTCCTCAGAAACCCGGCAGGGCCAGCGAACGGGGCGAGAAGATCGCCGCCGCCTTGAACAGTTCGCCCATCTGGTCCGGCGCGGTCAGGCGGTCCAACTGGCGCTGGATAGCCGGGGCGGCGTCGGGGCGGGCCTGCATCAACTTCTGGGCGCGGGCTTCGATCCCCAGGGCCTTGAGGAAGGCGCCCTGGCTGACGCAGCCGGTAACGTCGGCGCCGCTGCGCACGGCGGCCTCCAGCACCAGCGGATAATCAGCCCACTGCGTCAGGTCGGCCTCTCCCGGCGTCGACAGCGGATCGACCTTCTGGTGCCGTCGCAGACCCTGCAAGGTGTCGCCTGCGCCCGGCTTGGCGCGGCCATAGTCTATCAGCAGGGCAGCGCCCGAGGCCGCCTTGACCAGCGCGGCCAGGTCGCGCGCAAAGGCCGCCTGCTGTTCCGAAATCTCGACCACCTGGCCCGGCTCGACCTCGTACTCGGGGCGCTCGAAGCCGCCGGAGATGGCGACCAGGCCGAAGGTCAGTTCGTTGTCGTCGGTGACGCCGACGCGCCGCTCGGCCCAGCCGCCCTCGGTCTTCATGAACTGGCGCGCGGGCATGCAGTCCAGCACCTCGTTGCCGATCAGGATGACGGGGGCGTCGGTCTCGATCTGGTGCAGGGCGCTGAGCCAGCGCGGGTGAACGTCGGCGTCGGCCAGCCGCCGCGCCTGTTCGGCCCGCAGCGGCGCGCTGGGCTCGATCAGGATCAGGTCCACGGCCTCAAGGAATCCGGGGACCAGCCGCGCCGCCCGCAGCACGTCGGACATCAAGGTCCCGTCGCCCGGCCCGACCTCGACCAGCCGCACCCGCTCCGGCGCGCCCAGACGGCTCCAGACCTCGATGGCCCACAGACCGATCAGTTCGCCGAACATCTGGCTGACCAGGGGCGCGGTGATGAAGTCGCCCCCTTCGCCCAGCGCGGGCCGGGTCGAGTAATAGCCGCCCTTTGGGTCGTGAAGGCAGCGGGTGACATAGTCCGCCACCGTCATCGGCCCAGTCAGCACGATCTCGCGGACCAGCCGGTCCTTGAGCGTCTCCGCCATGATGCCTTACGCCTCCGCCACGACCGGCTTCTTCAGCGCCCGCCAGATCAGCCAGGCGCCGACCAGCATCATCGGGATCGACAGGATCATGCCCATGGTCAGGCCCAGCGGCAGGTGCTCCAGGCCGGCGTCCGGCTGACGCACGTTCTCCAGCGCGGCGCGGCAGACGCCGTAGCCCAGTAGGAACAGGCCGGTGACGAAGCCCGGACGCTTCAGCATCTTCCACTTCCAGATGGCCAGCGACAGGATGATCAGCAGCAACAGGCCCTCAAGCCCGGCTTCATACAGTTGGCTGGGGTGGCGCGGTTCATTGCCGGCGGGGCAGAAGCCGTACATCTGTTCAATGCGGGCGTTGCAGAAGCGGATGGCCCAGGGCGCCGTCGTCTCGCGGCCCCACAGCTCGCCGTTGATGAAGTTGGCGATGCGCCCGAACAGCAGGCCGATGGGTGCGACCGGGGCGATCAGGTCGCCGAGGCTCAGCGGATTGATCTTCTGGCGGTTGGCGTAGAGGGCGATGGCGACGACGACGCCCAGGAAACCGCCGTGGAAGCTCATGCCGCCGGTCCATAGCTGCAGCAGCTCCAGCCGCTCGCCCCAGCTGTCGCCCGTGAACAACTGAGCGAACATCGCCGGCTTGTAGAAGAGAGCGTAGCCGAAACGCCCGCCCAGGATGACGCCGAGCGTGATCCACAGCACCAGGTCGTCCAGCTGCGGTCCCGTCACCGGCGGCTTGCCGGGCGACCACAGCCGCTCCGTCTTGGCCAGGCGCGAGGCGTACCACCAGCCCAGCACGATCCCGGCGACATAGGCCAGGGCGTACCAGCGGATGGGCAAGGGGCCGAGATGGATCAGAACAGGGTCGAATTCGGGGAAGGGCACAGGGCCTCCGTCAGCGCCGTTTGGGACCGAAAATCTCTAGCAAGTGAGACTGCATTCGTCGCGCGCTTTTCCAGCGAAGCAGTTTATAGCCGGTTCGGACGGAAAGGTTTCGTTCACCCAATTTAAGACGCCATTAACCATATACTGGTGCGGCAGAGACGCGAGATTTCATCATGCAGACGCGCAATCCGATCCTCGACGAGTTCGCCAAGCTGACCACCGGCGCGATGGGCCTGGCCCAGGCCGCGGGCGACGAGGCCAAGGCCGCCTGGCGCGCCCAGACCGACCGCTTCGTCGCCGAGATGGATCTGGTCCGCCGCGACGAGTTCGACGTGCTGAAAGACGAGATCGCCGCCCTGCGCGCCGAGATCGCTGAGCTTAAGGCTCAGAAATCGCCCGCGAAAAAAGCGTCGAGCGGAACGTCCACAGCTGCGGCGCCTGACGCCCATACAGCCGGTTGAGCCGAATCTCCGAACACGTTTACCGTTCGTTTGCAGGTCGTGAGTCGCGACCCCTGAGTAAGAATGTGAATCCCTGATGGATGCAGCCCGACCCGAAGAGGTCGACGTTCCCTACGACCCCCTGGATGTCGTGGAGCATGTCCTCAACGCGGAGAACCTGCCGTTCGACCGCACGGACGACGGCGACCTCGCCTTCGCGCTGGCCGGCGACTGGAAGGACTATGAGCTGTGGTTCGCCTGGCGTCCCGAGGGCGACTGCCTTCAGCTGTGCTGCGCCCTGGATCTGCGGGTCATGAAGACGCGCCGCGCAGCCGCATATGAACTGGTGGCGATGATCAATCAGCGCACCTGGCTGGGGCATTTCGAGGTCTGGCCGGACGAGGGCGAGATCGTCTTCCGTCATTCGCTGGCCCTGCCGCACAGCGAACGTCCGACCCTGGCCCAGGCCGCCTCCATGATCGACGCCGCCATCGAGGCCGCCGACCGCTACTACCCCGCCTTCGACTTCATGGTGCGCGGGTCCAAGAAGCCGCAGGAGGCGATCGACGCCTGCCTGTTCGAAACCGTCGGCACCGCCTGACATGGTCAAAGGCGGGAAGATGGGGCCTGTTGTCCTGCAAGGCGTAGGGCGGCTGGGCTCGGCCATCCTCGAAGGCTGGCTGAAGACCGGCGCCGTCGATCCCGCCGACCTCATCATCCTGACCCCGTCCGAAAAGCCCGCCGCCGAGACGGCACGGGCCCTGGGCGCGCGGATCAATCCGCCGCTGGAAACCCTGAAGGACGCCCGCGCCTTCGTCATCGGCGTCAAGCCAGCCAAGTGGTTCGAGGCCTCGCGCCCGGTCCTGCCTCATCTTGCTCCCGACGCCGTGATCGTCTCGGTCATGGCCGGGGTGAGGGGGCAGACGATTGCCGATGGCTTCGACGGTCGTTCCGTCGTCCGCATCATGCCGACGACCGGCGTGGCCCAGGCTCAGGGCGTGGCGACCATCTGGGCCGCCGACGCCGCCGCCCGCGCCGTGGGCGAGGCCCTGTTCGCCCCCATCTCCGAGACCGTCCATTTGGACGACGAAGCCGCCATGCACGCTGCGACCGCCGTGTCCGGCTGTGGCCCCGCCTACTTCTTCGCCTTCACCCGCGCCCTGGCCCAGGCCGGGGTCGAGGAGGGCCTGTCGCCCGACGCCGCCGTGCGGCTGGCGCGCGCCACCCTGCGTTCCGCCGCGGCGGGCATGGAGGGAACCGAGGCGCTGGACGCCCTGATCGACCGCGTGGCCTCGCCCGGCGGCGTGACCCAGGCCGGTCTTGTGGCCCTGAACGCAGACGGCGCCCTCGACCGGGCGGTCGAGAGCGCCGTTCAGGCGGCTGTGGCCAAGTCGACCGAGCTTAGCGGCTGATCCTTAGCGGACGACGTAGCGCCCTTCAGCCAGGTTGCGCGCCAGCCGGTTGAACGCAGTGCCAGCGTCCTGCCAGGTGCTGTAGCCGCGCACGTCGGCCAGGTTGTTGGAATAGCGTTCATACTTCACCGGCTGAACCTCGCCCGAAGCGGTCGTGATCGTGCCCTCGATAGCGGCGCCGCCGATCGAGATGCTGCGCATCATGTCGAGCCCAGGCTTGTCGGTGGCCTGCTGTATGGTCGGGCGGTTGGGCTTCAAGTCGGTGATGACCAGCTCGATCCGGGCGCCGTCCAGAGCCTGTTGCTCGTTCAGGACGCGTTCGACGGTGCGGGCCAGGTCATCGGCCTGCTGCTGGACCTCACGCTCGCCCAGTTCAGCAGCGGTCTTGGCGAAGTCGGGGCTGACCGTGACGACGACGGCTGACGGTTGAGCGGCCACAGCGCCGGCCAGGGCCATAGCGGCGGTGAGCGGTGCAAGGAATGCGAAACGACGCATGATAGGTCTCCTGATCCAGGCCCCCCTGGAACAGTGGCAAGATGGGCCTGATTTTACAGTCACGCTAGAGGCCGCGACGATTTATCCCGGCAGGCGGATCGAGGCCTTCAGGCCGCCCAGGTCGCTGCGGCTCAGGGTGATGTCGCCGCCGTGACCGCGCGCCACGTCGCGGGCGATGGCCAGGCCCAGACCCACGCCCTTGCTGTTCTGATTGCGCGAGGCGTCCAGCCGGGAAAAGGGCCGGAAGGCTTCTTCGTGCATGTCCTCGGGAATGCCCGGCCCGTCGTCCTCGACGGCGATCTCCAGCCCGCCGGAGGGCAGGGGGCGGGCCGACAGGCGCACATGCTCGCCGTGGACGGCGGCGTTGCCCGCCAGATTGTTCAGGGCGCGGCGGAAGGCGAGGGGGCGCAACTGGGTGTCCAGTTCATCGGGCGTCTCGACCGTGACCTCGGCGCCGGCGCGGCGGGCGTCCTCGGCGGCGCGGCGCAGCATCTCGGGCACAGAGACGGCCTGGATCGCTTCACCGGCCTCGCCGCGCGCAAAGGCCAAGTATTCGTCGATCATGTGCTCCATCTCGTCCAGATCGCCCTTCATCGCCTCGGCCCGCTTGAAGGGCGGGGCCAAGGCCAGTTCGAGTCGCAGACGAGTCAGGGGCGTGCGCAGGTCGTGGCTGACCGAGGCCAGCAGGGCCGTGCGCTGCTCGATATGGCGCTGGATGCGGGCGCGCATATCCAGGAAGGCGCTGGCGGCGGCCCGCACCTCGCGCGCGCCGTGGGGCTTGAAGCGCGGCACGGTCTCGCCCCGGCCAAAGGCCTCGGCGGCGTCGGCCAGACGCTCGATGGCCCGCACCTGATTGCGGATGAACAGCACCGCCACCCCCAGCAGCAGCACCGTTGCCACCGTCAGCCACAGGACGAAGATGTGGGCCTGGGTCGCCACGGCCCGTTCGCGCGGGGCGATGACGCGCAGCACCCCGCCTGGTTCCTGCACCCGGATGTCGACATAGGCGGGATAGCGGGTGGTGTCGTACCAGAAGGGCTGATCCAGCCGGGAGGCCAGAGCCTTCTCCAGGGTCCGGTCGACGACGCCCAAAGCCCCGCGCCGCTGTTCCTTGGGCAGGACGGCGCCTTCCTGAAACGCGATGGACAGCTGCATCGACCGTTCGGCCCGGTCGGCGATGACGGTCAGGTTCTGCGGCGTCGGCTGGTCGCGATAGCTCTCGGCGGCCCAGGCCACGTCCCCGGCCAGGCCCTCGGACAGGCGCGCGGTCACGGCCTGCCAGTGGGCGTCGAAGAAGGCCCAGGTCACGGCCCCCTGCATGATCAGGACCGGCAGGACGATGATCAGCAGCGACCGCCCCCACAGCGAGGAGGGCAGGCGGCGCTTGATCATCCGCGCCCAGACGTTGAAGGGCAGCAGCCTCATCGGCGGATCAATCCGGGGCCAGCATATAGCCGACGCCGCGTACGGTTTGCAGATAGCGCGGGTTCTTGGGGTCGGCCTCCAGCTTGCGGCGCAGGCGCGTCACCTGGACGTCCACCGCGCGCCCGGTGATATCGGCGGTGTCGGGCGACAGGTTCATGCGCTCGACCGGCGAGTGGGCGTGGATGGCCAGGGTCTTCAACAGTTGCGCCTCGGCCTCGGTCAGGCGTTGCAGCACGCCGTCGCGGGTCAGCTCCAGCCGCTCCATGTCGAACACCGCCGGTCCCATGTGGATTTCGCGCGGCGTCAGCGGCTTGCCGCCGGTGCGGCGCAGGATAGCCTCGATCCGCAGCGCCAGCTCGCGCGGATCGAAGGGCTTGGACATATAGTCGTCGGCCCCGCGCGACAGGCCCTCGATCCGGTCGTTGGGGTCGCCCTTGGCGGTCAGCAGCAGGACCGGGGTCTTGGACAGGGCCGCCTGGCTGCGGATCCAGGTGGTCAGGTCGAACCCGCTCTCGCCCGGCATCATCACGTCCAGCACGATCAGGTCGAACTCGATCAGTTCCACCAGCCGTCGCGCCGCGCCCGCGTGGGCGGCGCCGGTGACGCGATAGCCCTCGCGCGCCAGGAACTCTTTCAGCAGTTCGCGGATTCTGTCGTCGTCATCGACCACGAGCAGATGGCGACCCGTGCCGGGTGCTGCGACGGGGCCGGAACGGCTGGAAGAACGGGTGTCAGTCATGCTTTGGGCGATCCTGCCGAACGCAAGGCGTTGACGGCGGCGGGAGAGAAGAGTGTAACCGGATCACATCCCCGGGAGACGTTATTCAATGGCCTTCGTTCCTTTCGACGATCGTGACGGCTGGATCTGGTTTGACGGCGCATTCGTGCCCTGGCGGGACGCGAAAACGCACGTTCTGACCCATGGCCTTCACTACGGCTCGTCGGTGTTCGAGGGTGAGCGTATGTACGGCGGCGAAATCTTCAAGCTGACGGCGCACAGCCAAAGGCTGAAACGCTCGGCCGAGCTGCTGGACTTCGACATTCCCTACAGCGTGGCCGAGATCGACGCGGCCTGCAAGGAAACCTGCGAAAAGAACGGCCTGACCGAGTGCTACATCCGCCCGGTGGCCTATCTGGGCGCCGAACAGCTCAGCGTTTCCTCGCTGAACAGCAAGGTCCACCTGGCCATCGCCGCCTGGGAATGGCCCAGCTATTTCGACCCCGAGGTCAAGAAGAAGGGCATCCGTCTGGAGTGGGCCAAGTGGCGCCGCCCCGACCCGGCCACCGCTCCCTCGACGGCCAAGGCCGGCGGCCTCTACATGATCTGCACCATGTCCAAGACGGCGGCTGAAAAGCGCGGCTTCGCCGACGCCATGATGCTGGACTGGCGCGGCTATGTCGCCGAGGCCACCGGCGCCAACGTCTTCTTCGTCCAGAACGGCGTTCTGCACACGCCGCGCGTCGATCACATCCTGGACGGCATCACCCGCCAAACCATCATCGAGATGGCCCAGGCCAAGGGCATCGAGGTCGTGGTCCGCGACATCCTGCCGGAAGAACTGTCCAACTTCTCAGAATGCTTCCTCACCGGCTCGGCCGCCGAGGTCACGCCGGTCAGCGAGATCGGCGACTACCGCTTCACGCCCGGCGACCTGTCGCTGACCCTGATGGACGACTACGGCAAGCTGGTCCGCGGCCAGCTGTAAGCGAAGGGATTTCCTCCCCATTCCATGGGGAGGAAAGAAGAACGAAGTGATCAGGCGGAGGGCTCACCCTCCGCCTTTTTCTTGCGCGCCGCCTCGGCGGCTCGGCGCTGCGCGGCGCGTTTCTGACGCCAGCGCCACCCCAGCCACGCCAGGGGCGCGAACACCAGCAACAGCGGCAGGGCCCCGGCCAGCAGCATGATCAGCGCGCCCAACGTCGACATGAACAGATAGGCCACCTGGCCCAGGGCGTCGGTGACAGGCCTCAGGGCGCTGTCGGGCGCCAGTTGCCCCGCCGCGCGATAGGTCACGTCCAGCTTCGAGGTCTGCACCCGCGTCCGCATGACCGCCAGGGCCGAACGCGTCGCGTCCAGTTCGCCCTGCACCCGCGCCAGTTCACGTTCGACCTGCAGCAGTTGCTCCAGCGGGCCGCTGCGGGTGGCCAGAAGCTGCTGCAGCCGGTCTCGCAGGGTCTCCATCGCCCGCATCCGCGCCTCTGTGTCGACCAGTTGTCGGGTCAGGTCCTCGCTCTCGACGGCCTGTTCGGCCACCCGGCCGCCGACCCCCTTGGCCTCGCCGTCCAGCGCGGCGCGGAAACGGGCGACGTAGGCGGGCGTGGCGCGCATCTCCAGACGGGCCTCGACGGAATCGCGACCGACGCGGCTGGAGTTCGAACCGATCACCTGACAGGCCGACAGGCCGGCGGCTGTGCAGGCCTGTTCGTGTTTCGCCATGAGGCGCGTCGCCGCTTCGGCCGGAAGCTCGAGCCCGAAGCGATAGGCGTAGGCGATGCTGGGCGCGACAACCGGCGCAGCGCTGGCTGCGGCCGTCGGCGCTGAAGCCGCCGCATCGGCTGGCGGCGCCGCCTCCATCAGGGCCACGTCCACCGACGCGTCGGCGTACTGGCGCGACCCGTCCTGACACCCCGCGAGCAGGGCGCTCGCCGCCGCCGCCCAGATCAGTTCCTTGCGCATCCGACCTCTCCCCATTGATGACGTAACGGTGATTGGCCGCCTGCATAACGGCGAAGTTTAGACTGCAGCGAGGCTTCGGCGCGGCAGGACGCCGCATGCGCACTTGACCAGAAGCCGCGCGGTAGCGTTCAAGCAGATTTTAAAGGCGGCTCTCGGCCGTCGGTCGCTCCCGGAGCCGCCTTTCCCATGTTCACCCTCCTGAACCTCCAGAGCCTGTTCGGCCTGGTCGTCATCATCGCCCTCTGCTGGGCGGTGTCCGAGAACCGCAAGGTCTTCCCCTGGCGGTTGGCGATCGGCGCTGTGGCGGTTCAGGCGGCCCTGGTGCTGGCGACCTTCGCCATTCCGGGTTCCCAGGTGGTGCTGGACGGCATCAACAATGCGGTGAAGGGGCTGGAACTGGCGACCGAAGAGGGGACCAAGTTCGTCTTCGGCTATCTGGCGGGCGGGGCTCAGCCCTATGCCGTCGCCAACGAGGGCGCCCTGTTCACCTTCGCCTTCAAGGTTCTGCCGCTGATCCTGGTGATCTCGGCCCTGTCGGCCCTGCTGTGGCACTGGAAGATCCTGAAGTGGATCACCCTGGGCTTCGGCTTCCTGTTCCAGAAGACCATGGGGCTGGGCGGCGCCTCGGCCCTGGCGGTCGCGGCCAACGTTTTCCTGGGCATGATCGAAAGTCCCATCGTCATCCGCGCCTATCTGGACAAGCTGACCCGGTCGGAAGTCTTCCTGATGATGGTGGTCGGTCTGGCCACCGTCGCCGGCTCGACCATGGTGGCCTACGCCACCATCCTCGGCCCCGTCCTGACCAATGCGGCGGGCCACGTCCTGGTCGCCTCCATCGTCTCTGCCCCGGCGGGCATCCTTCTGGCCCGCATCATCATCCCCGAGAAGCCGGGGCAGGGCGGGGCGGTCGCCGACTACAACTCGGCCCTGAAATACGACGGGGCCGTGGACGCCATCGTCAAGGGCACCTCGGACGGCCTGATGGTGGTGCTGAACATCTCGGCGGTGCTGATCGTCTTCGTGGCCCTGGTGGCTCTGGCCAACGTCATGCTGGGCGCCTTCTGGATCGGCGGCGAGCAACTGAGCGTCGAGCGCATCCTGGGCGTGGTCTTCTCGCCGGTCGCCTGGCTGATCGGGGTGGAATGGGCCGACGCCCATACCGCGGGCTGGCTGCTGGGCGTCAAGCTGACGCTGACCGAGTTTGTCGCCTTCATCAAACTGGGCGAGGTGCCCGCCGGCGACATGAGCGAGCGCACGCGGATGTTGATGACCTACGCCCTGTGCGGCTTCGCCAACATCGGCTCGGTCGGCATCACCGTCACCGGCCTGTCGGTGCTGATGCCCGAGCGCCGCGAAGAGGTTCTGGGTCTGGTTTGGAAGGCCCTGTTCGCCGGCTTCCTGGCCACCCTGATGACCGCCTGCATCGTCGGGGCCATGCCGGCCTCGGTGTTCGGCCAGTAAAGCGTTTTCCAGAAACTGAGGGGGTATCGTCGGATGAAGCTCTACACCTCGCATCGCGCGCCCAACCCGCGCCGGGTCCGCTGGGTCATGGCCGAGAAGGGCGTCGACAACGTTGAGTTCGTCGAGATCGACCTGCTGTCCGGTCAGCACCGCACGGCGGACTACCGCGCCAAGGTCGGCGTGCCCCACGTCCCGGCGCTGGAACTGGACGACGGGACCTGCATCTCGGAATCCATCGCCATCTGCCGCTATCTGGAGGCCCTGTATCCAGAGCCCAACCTGTTCGGTCATGACGCCAGGGAACAGGCGCTGATCGAGATGTGGACCCGCCGCTGCGAAATCTACCTGGCCAATCCGATGATGCTGAACGTCCGCTTCAGCCACCCGGCCCTGGCCGCTCTGGAAGCCCCTCAGCCGCAGGTGGCGGAATACAGCCGCGTCGGCGCCGAGAAGTTCATGCGTCTGCTGGACCGCCAACTGGCCGAGCACGCCTTCATCGCCGCCGACCGCTTCACCATAGCCGACATCGTCGCGGCGGTCGGTTTGGACTTCGCCCGTCTGGTCAAATACCGCCCGCCGGAAGAGTTCACCCATCTGGCCCGCTGGATGGAGGACTGCCGCGCGCGCCCGGCGGCCAAGGCGGGCGTCTAAGCGCTTTTCGGACGCTGTTCGTCATGCCAAGCTGGGCGGCATGAACAGAGCTTTCACGATCACCCTCGCCCTGGGTCTCGCCGTCTCCGCCGCCGCCTGCACCGAAAGCCGACGCGCGCGCAATGACGCGACCTTCAGCGACCGCCCGGCGGACATCACCTGCTGGACCTATGGCGTCGAGACCTTCAAGGGCCGCTCGACCGGCAAGGTCGAATACAACGACGGCGGCCGCATCGCCTTCGTGGACGCCGCCAACGGTCGCTACACCACCGTCGACGGCGAATGCCGCGTGGTTTACGCAGCGCCTGCGAAGTAGGCGGCCTCAGTCGCGCGGCGTGAACTTCCGAATCACGCCCGAGAAGGTCATCAGCAGCCGCTCGCCCGTGTTGATCTGGCCGCGCACGAAGATCAGGCTCTTGCCGGCCTTCGTCACCTGGCCGGTCGCTTCGATCAGTTCGCCGACATAGGCGCCGTCGATGAAGGTGGAATCCAGCTGCACCGTCACGCCGGATGCGCCCTCCATCTCCTGATAGGCGATCTGGAACATGGCGATGTCGGCGAAGGTCATCAGGCAGCCGCCGTGCATCCGGCCGCCGAAATTCATGTGCTTCTGTTCGGCCCGGAAGGCGCAGCGCATCGACCCGTCGGGGTCTGGCTTGCGATAGAAGGGGCCGACGGTGGAGTCGAAGGTGGTGTTGGAGATTTCATAGGTCGTCCAGCCGGCGAACTCGCCTTCGGTGACTGTGATTTTCTCAACCATGTCGGTTTCGCCTTCTTTCCGGTCCTGCAGTGCAGCATATAGGCGCAATGAGCGATCCAATCGAAGCGGCCATTTTTGAAAAACTGGCCAAGGCCGACCCCAAGAACGTCGGCGGCAAGAGCATTGAACCCTCGGACGTGGCCAAAGAGCTGCAGCCCGAGCAGTGGCAGCGGATGCTGCCCAAGGTGCGCGCCACGGCCCTGGGCCTGATGCGTCAGGGCAAGCTGACCATCACCAAGAAGGGCAAGGCGGTCGACCCCAACGCCTTCAAGGGCGTGATTCGTCTGCGCCTGCCGACCGAGGCCGAGACGGCTGCAGCCTTGGCGGCCCTGCCGCCGGTCGAAAAATCGGATGACGATTTCGACTGAACCGGACACCGGCCCGGAGAACGGCCTGGCCGACGTCTTGGCCGACATCCGCGCCTGCCGGGCCTGCCTGGGTCATCTGCCCCACACGCCGCGCCCGGTGGTCATGGTCGCGCCCGAAACGCGCCTGTTGATCTGCGGTCAGGCGCCGGGGCGGCGGGTGCATGAAAGCGGTCTGCCCTTCACCGATCCGTCCGGCGTCCGTCTGCGCGACTGGATGGGCGTCGATGAGGCGACCTTCTACGGCGATCCGCGTCTCGGCGTCGCCGCCCAGGCCTTCTGTTTTCCCGGCACGAACCCTAAGGGCGGCGACTACCCGCCGCCGCGTCGCTGCGCCGAGCTGTGGCGGCCCCGGCTGCTGGCCGAACTGCCGAACGTCGAGCTCACCCTGCTGGTTGGCGGCTACGCCCAGACTTGGGCGCTAGGCGACCGGGCCAAGTCCAACATGACCGAGACCGTCCGTGCCTGGCGCGACTACGCCCCCGCCATCCTGCCCCTGCCGCACCCGTCCTGGCGCAATACCGCCTGGCTGCGCAAAAACCCGTGGTTCGAGGCCGAGGTTCTGCCCTACCTTCGCCAGAGGACAGCGGAGATATTGGCGTGATGCGACGCTTTATGGCCCTTCTCCCCTCGTGGGAGAAGGTGGGCGCCGGAGGCGCTCGGATGAGGGGGCTTTATCTGCTCGTAAAGCGGCTGACGGTGTGGATGCGGCTGGCCGCCCCCTCATCCGTCTCGCTGCGCGCGCCGCCTTCTCCCGCGAGGGGAGAAGGACGACTGATCGCCGCCCTATTTCTCTCTCTCGCCCTGTCCGCCTGCGCCACGCCCCATCTTCAGACGCCCCAGACCCCGCCCAACGGTTTCAACGGCCCGCGCATCGAGGCCGGAACCCTCGGCCGCGGCGCCTTCGTCGTGCAGGACGGAGCCCGGCTGCCCTATCTGCGCTGGAGCCCCGAGAGCGGCCAGCAGCCCTGGGCCGTCATCGTCGCCCTGCATGGCTTCAACGACCACTACGCCTCCTTCCGCCTGGCCGGGCCGTGGTGGGCGACGCGCGGCATCGAGACCTGGGCCTATGACCAGCGCGGCTTTGGCCTGTCGCCCCATCGCGGCGAGTTTGCCCCCGAAAGCCTGACCAGCGCCGACCTGCGCACCATCGTCGCCCTGGTCCGCGCCGAGCGCCCCAATGCTATGATCGTTGTGGCGGGCGAGAGCATGGGCGGGTCCTCGACCATCGCCGCCTTCGGGGGCGCGGCCCCGCCCGACGCCGACCGGGTGATCCTGCTGGCCCCCGGCGTCTGGGGCTGGTCCAGCCAGAGCCCGTTCAACCGCGCAGGTCTCTGGGCCGCCGCCCGTCTGATGGGCGACAGGGCGGTCGAGCCCCCCGCCTTCGCCGTCCGCAACATCCGCGCCTCGGACAATACGCTGGAGCTGATCCGCAACGGGCGCGATCCGCAGAGCATCCTCTCCACCCGCTTCGATTCCATGCACGGCCTGGTCGATCTGATGGAGGCGGCCTCGATGCGTCTCGGCGCGATCGAGAAACCGACCCTGCTGCTCTACGGCGCCCATGACCAGATCGTGCGCAAGGGACCGATGCGTCTGGCGCTGGAGCGGGCGGGCGAGCGGCCCAACCTGCGCACCGCCTATTATCCGAACGGCTGGCACATCCTGAACCGCGACCTGCAAGGCGAGGTCGTCTATCGCGACGTCGAGGCCTGGCTGCGCGACGCTGTAGCGCCCCTGCCGTCGGGGGCCGGGCCGGTGCTCCCGGCGCTGCGGGCTGATCCCAAGGCGCGCTGAGTCTTTTCCTGACGCGAAACCGTCATGCTTGCCGTTTAGGCGGGCGCGGCGTATCTCCTCGCGCAATAAAAAATACCCCAGGAAAGGCCTGTCATGGGCAAGACGCTGTTTGATTCTCCCTCTTTCGCGAACCATGAAGGCGTCCACGCCTTCCATGACGAGAAAACCGGCCTGAAGGCCATCGTCGCGGTTCACTCCACCGCGCGCGGCCCCGCCGTCGGCGGCACCCGCATGTGGAATTACGCCACCGCTGAGGAAGCGCTGGAAGACGTGCTTCGTCTGTCCAAGGGCATGAGCTACAAGAACGCGGTCGCCGACCTCGAAATGGGCGGCGGCAAGTCGGTCATCATCGGCGACAGCCGCACCCAGAAGTCGCCGGAGCTGTTTCGCGCCTTCGGTCGCTTCCTGAACGGCCTGGGCGGCAACTACTATGCCGCTGAAGACGTCGGCACCTCGGTCGAGGACATCGCCGAGGCCCGCAAGGTCACGGAATACGTGCTCGGCCTCAAAGACGGCCCCGAAGCCTCGGGCGACCCCAGCCCCGTCACCGCCGAGGGCGTGTTCCGCTCGAACCTGGTCGTGGCCCGTCGCCTGTTCAACCAGAACGACATGACCGGCCTTACCGTCGCCATCCAGGGCGTGGGCCATGTCGGCGCCTATCTGGCCGAGAAGCTGCACAAGGCCGGCGCCAAGCTGATCATCACCGACGTCAACCAGGCCAACCTGGACGCCGTCGCCGCCAAGACCGGCGCCGAGATCGTCGCGCCCGACGCCATCTATGACGTCGCCGCCGACATCTATGCGCCCTGCGCCCTGGGCGCGACGCTGAACCTGCAGACGCTCGACCGTCTGAAGGTCAAGGCCGTCTGCGGCGCCGCCAACAACCAGCTGGCCACGGCCGACATCGGCGACGAGCTGTTCCGTCGCGGCGTGCTCTACGCCCCGGACTACGTCGTCAACGGGGGCGGCATCATCAACGTCGCCTCGGAAATGAACGCCCGCCAGTCGGGCGGCGCCTATGACCCCTCCTGGGTCGAAGGCAAGCTGTCGCGCCTGATGGAGACCTTCGAGGAAATCCTCGAGCGCTCGGTGGCCGAGAACAAGCCGACCCACCTGATCGCCGACGCCATCGCCGAAGCCCGCATCAAGGCGGCGGCGGACCAGAAGGCCGAGCTGCTGAAGGCGGCCTAAGGCTAAATAAAGCCCTTCTCCCCTTGAGGGAGAAGGTGGGCGCCGCAGGCGCTCGGATGAGGGGTGTGAGCATTGCCGTTTCCGGCAGGGCCGCACCCCTTTTTCGTGTTTGGGTGCGCCTAACGGGAGGCGGTCGCGCTGACACCCCTCATCCGTCTCGCTGCGCGAGCCACCTTCTCCCTCAAGGGGAGAAGGGGAGAGAGATTCCCTCAATCTTTAACGCATCTTAACGCGGCGTTTACCATCCAGGCGGCAGTTTCTGCCTAGCGGGGCCAGTTCGACCCGCCAGTGGATGGGCGGGGACGCGTGGGCGGCTTCACGGCGGCGTTGCAGAAGTTCGGGATCGGCCGCTTGGCCGCAGTGCTAGGCGTCGCCGCCGGCGTCGCGGCCGTGCTGGTCGCTGTCATGCTGCGTGTGGGCCAGGCACCCGACGCTCTGCTCTATTCCAACCTCGACCTGCGCGAAGCCTCCGAGATCAGCGCCGCCCTGGACCAGGCGGGCATCAAGTACAGCTCCAAGGGCGACGGCTCGACCATCTTCGTCAGCCGCGACGAAGTCGGCACCGCGCGCCTGTTGCTGGCGGGCAAGGGTCTCGTGACCTCGGGCAGCGTCGGCTACGAAATCTTCGACAACCAGTCGGTGCTGGGCCAGACTGAGTTTCAGCAGAATCTGAACGAGCAGCGCGCTCTGCAAGGCGAGCTGTCGCGCACCATCATGTCGATGCGCGGCATCACCTCGGCCCGCGTCCACATCACCATGCCGCGCCGGGAAATGTTCCAGGCCGCCGCCACCGATCCTACCGCCGCCGTGGTCGTGGGCGTGGGCGGTCGCGACCTCAGCGCCGATCAGGTCCGCGCCATCCGCAACGTCGTCGCTTCCTCCGTGCCGAACCTGAAGCCGGACAAGGTCACGGTGACGGACCAGTCCAACCGCACCCTGGCGGCGGGCTCGGAAGACACCGGCTTCACCTCGGCCAACGCCGAGGCCGCCAAGGCCACGACCGAGTCCCAGCTGCAGACCCGCATCAAGGACATCGTCGAGGGCGTCGTCGGCGCCGGCGCGGCCCGCGTCCAGGTCACGGCCGACATCGACCACAGCCGCTCGACCACCCAGGAACAGAAGTTCGATCCCGACGGCCAGGTCGTCCGCTCGACCTCGACCAACGGCTCGCAGTCGCAGGACACGACGGGTCAGGCCGACGGCGGCGTCACCGCCACCAACAACATCCCCGGCGGTCAGGCCCCGAACGCCACGCCGGTCGGCTCGACCAACTCGGAAAACACCGAGACGACCAACTACGAGATCTCCAACACCACGACGACGACGGTCAAGGAGCCGGGCGAGGTCAAGAAGCTGTCGGTCTCGGTCGCCGTGGACGGCAAGTACACCCCTGCCGCTGACGGCAAGGGCGAGCCGACCTACGCCCCGCGCACGCCGGAAGAAGTCCAGCAGATCAAGACCCTGGTCGCCGCCGCCGTCGGCATCGACGAGACGCGCGGCGACAAGATCGAGGTGGTCAACGTCCGCTTCAACCGCGAGCCCTCGGCGGCGCCGGGCGCGGACGAAGGCTCGTCGATGTTCAACTTCGACAAGAACGACATCATGCGCGGGGTCGAGCTGCTGGTCCTGCTGGTCACTGGCCTGCTGCTGATCTTCTTCGTCGTCCGCCCCCTGCTGAAGACCGCTTCGGGCGGCGGCGGCGTGCCCGCCCTGGCTGGCGCCAACGGCCTGCCGGTCACGCCGCTGGACACCCAGCTGGTCGGCGGAACCCTGCCCGGCGCGCCGCAGATGCTGGCCGGGCCGTCGGAGATGGACCAGCGGATCGACATCGCCCGCATCGAGGGACAGGTGAAGGCCTCCTCGATCAAGAAGGTCGCCGACTTCGTGGACTCCCACCCGGAGGAATCGACCGCGATCCTCCGGTCGTGGGTGCATGAGACCTCATGACCCGTCTCGTGAGCAAAAAGGGCGCAGTCGACGATATCCGTAAGCTGACGGGGCCTGAAAAGGCCGCGGTGGTCCTGCTGTCGCTCGGAGAAGAGCACACGATCCTGTGGCAGCAGCTCGACGAGGAAGAGATCAAGGAGGTCTCTCAGGCCATGGCCGGTCTGGGCGCCGTCACGGCCTCGGTGGTCGAGGAAGTCCTGGTCGAATTCGTCTCGGGCATCGGCGGTTCGGGTGCCCTGATGGGCAGCTATGAACAGACCCAGCGCCTGCTGGCCTCCTTCATGTCCGGCGACCGCGTCGACGCCCTGATGGAGGAAATCCGCGGCCCCGCCGGTCGGACCATGTGGGACAAGCTCGGCAATGTGAACGAGGCCGTTCTCGCCAACTATTTGAAGAATGAATACCCGCAGACGGTCGCCGTGGTCCTGTCCAAGGTCAAGCCCGACCACGCCTCGCGCGTGCTGACGGCCCTGCCCGAGGACTTCGCTCTGGAATGCGTTCAGCGGATGCTGCGCATGGAGCCGGTCCAGCGTGACATCCTCGACAAGATCGAACAGACCCTGCGCACCGAGTTCATGTCCAACCTGGCGCGCACGTCCAAGCGCGACAGCCATGAACTGATGGCCGACATCTTCAACAGCTTCGACCGCCAGACCGAGGCCCGCTTCATCGGCGCTCTGGAGGAACGCAGCCGCGATTCCGCCGAACGCATCCGCGCCCTGATGTTCGTGTTCGAGGACCTGTCGCGGCTCGACCCCGGCGGGGTCCAGACCCTGCTGCGCGCGGTCGAGAAGGATCAACTGGGGCTGGCGCTCAAGGGGGCGTCGGACGCCCTGCGCGAGATGTTCTTCTCCAACATGTCCGAGCGCGCCTCGAAGATCATGCGCGAAGATATGGAATCCATGGGGCCTGTCCGCCTCAAGGACGTCGACGCCGCCCAGATGACCATGGTCCAGGTGGCCAAGGATCTGGCCGCGCGCGGCGACATCATGCTGACCGGCCAGGGCGGCGACGACGAGTTGATCTACTGACATGACCGCTTTGCTTTCCACGGCTCGGCCCTTCATCTTCGACACCGAGTTCGATGCGGCGGGCGACGTCGTTCGCCCCTCGACCTGGCAGCCGACCAAGCGTTCGTTCGCGCCCGCCGAGGTCGAGGCCCTGGTGGCGCAGGCGCGGCTGGAGGCGCGTCAGCAGGCCCTGGCCGAGGTCGAGGCCCTGCGCGCCGACGCCTTGTCGGCCCTGGCCCAGACCGTCTCTCACGCCGCCGGCGCCCTGAGCACGGTCGCCGAGGCACATCGTCGCCAGTCGGCCGAACTGTCGGTGGCCGCCGCCCGCACCCTGGCCTCCGCCGCCTTCGACCGCTTCCCGCGTCGTCCGCTGGAGGCCGCCATCGAACAACTGGCCCAGGAAATCGACGCCTCGCCGCGGTTGCAGGTTCGCGCCGCCGGGCTGGATGAGACGACCCGCGCCCATATCGAAGCCCTGTGCGCCGACGCCGGCTTCAGCGGCCTGATCGCCTTCCGCGAGGACGCCGGCGCCCCCGCCGCCGCTTTCACTCTGGAATGGGCCGACGGTCGCGCCGAGTTTGATCCCGAGGGCGTCGCCGCCCGCGTCTCCGCCGCCCTGGAGGCCGCCCTGGCCGCCGAGGCCGGCCATGCTGAACCCCTCGACAGGAGCGCCTTCTGATGGCCACCGATGATCTCGCCCTGGAAGAGTTCGGCGACTCCACCGCCCTGAACCTCGCCGACGAGGGCGGCGACAAGTCCGCCGCCGACCTGGCCACCGTCTTCGACGTCCCGGTCAATATCTCGGCGGTGCTGGGCAAGGCCCATATGTCGGTCGCCCAACTGCTGAAGCTGAACCGCGGCTCGGTGCTGGAGCTGGACCGCAAGGTCGGCGAGGCCATCGACATCTTCGTCAACAACCGTCTGGTCGCGCGCGGGGAGGTCGTCGTCGTCGAGGATCGCCTGGGCGTGACCATGACGGAAATCATCAAGACCGAGGACTCGGGCGCCTAGAGCAATGCCGCGCAGGCATTGCGCAGCAAAGTGACGGCGGCCCGGTTTTCGAAGTAGAGATCTAGAGGAGAAGACCCATGCGGCTTCTGGTGGTTGGCAGGCTCAGCGGACAGCTGGCGACGGCGGTGAAGATGGCCATGGCGCACGGCGCCAAGGTTCAGCACGTCGAGCGCGCCGATCAGGCGACCGAGCAACTGCGTCGCGGGCAGGGGGCCGACCTGATGATGGTCGACTACCGCATCGACATCGCCGCCCTGATCGCCGCCAACGACGCCGAGCGCATCTTCGTGCCCATCGTCGCCTGCGGCGTGGACGCCGACGCCAAGGAAGCCGCCGACGCCATCCGCGCCGGGGCCAAGGAGTTCATCCCCCTGCCGCCCGAGGCGGACCTAATCGCCGCCGTCCTGTCCGCCGTGGCAGACGACGAACGGCCGATGATCTCCGCCGATCCGGCGATGAAGGCCGTCGTGGCCCTGGCCGATCAGGTGGCGCGTTCGGACGCCTCCATCCTGATCACCGGCGAAAGCGGCGTCGGCAAGGAGGTGATGGCCCGTCACCTGCACAACGGCTCCAAGCGCGCCGACCGCGCCTTCATCAGCGTCAACTGCGCCGCCATTCCCGACAACCTGCTGGAATCTGAGCTGTTCGGCCACGAGAAGGGCGCCTTCACCGGCGCCGTGGCCCGCCGCATCGGCAAGTTCGAAGAGGCCGACGGCGGCACGCTTTTGCTGGACGAAATCAGCGAGATGGACGCCCGCCTGCAAGCCAAGCTGCTGCGCGCCATCCAGGAGCGGGTCATCGACCGCGTCGGCGGCTCCAAGCCCGTGCCGGTCAACATCCGCATCATCGCCACCTCGAACCGCGACCTGGCCAAGGCCGTGGCCGAGGGGACCTTCCGCGAAGATCTGCTCTATCGCCTGAACGTGGTGAACCTGCGCCTGCCGTCCTTGCGCGAACGCCCGGGCGACATCGCCGTCCTGTCGGACCACTTCATCCGCAAGTACGCTGCCGCCAACGGCGTGCCGCCGCGCCCGATCTCGGTCGACGCCCGCCGCGCCCTGGTCGGCCACCGCTGGCCCGGCAACGTGCGCGAGCTGGAAAACGCCATGCACCGCGCCGTCCTGCTGGCGACGGGGCCGGAGATCGACATCGACGCCATCCGCCTGCCGGACGGTCGTCCGCTGCTGGAGGGCGGCTCGACCGCGCCGTCGCCGACCGCCTCGACCTATGACGCCGGCGTCGCCGGTCATGCGGCCCAGATGGCCGACGCCATGACCCGCAGCTTCGTCGGTCAGACCGTGGCCGAGATGGAAAAGACCCTGATCCTCGACACCCTGAACCACTGCCTGGGCAACCGCACCCATGCGGCCACCATCCTGGGCATCTCGATCCGCACCCTGCGCAACAAGCTGAACGAATACGCCGACGAAGGCACGGCCATCCCGGCGCCGCAGTCGGGCGTCGCCGCCGCCTACAGCGCGGCGGGCTAGGGCCATGCGCGCCGACCGTCGAACCCTCCTGCTGGGCGCCGGCGCCTTGACGCTGACTCTGGCCCTGGCCGCCTGCTCGCGCGAGGTGAAGTCCGCCGAGACCGATCTCGACGCCGACATGGCGGCGGACGGCGCAGCGCTGGATCTGGACCTGTCGGATCTCGAGGCCCGTCACGGCGGCCGCCTCGGCCTGGCGGTCGCCTCGGCGGGCGTCAACGCCGCCTGGCGCGGCGACGAACGCTTCGTCTATTGCTCCACCTTCAAGATGTACCTGGCCGCCGCCACCCTATTGCGCGTCCAGGCCGGGCAGGAGCGGCTGGATCGCGCCATCCCCATCACCGCCGCCGACATGATCAACCACGCCCCGACCACGGAACCGGCGGTCGGCTCGACCCTGACGGTCGAGCAGTTGATGAAGGCCACGGTCGAGCTGAGCGACAATCCCGCCGCCAACATCCTGATCCGCGAGATGGGCGGGCTGGAGGCCTTGCGCGCCTTCTATCGCGGCATCGGCGACGACAGCACCCGCGTCGATCGTCTCGAGCCCGAGATGAACCGCGCCGACGGCGACAAGGACACCATCACCCCGATCCAGTCGGTTCAGAACATCAGCCGCCTGCTGGTTTCGCCGGAAACCCCGCTGAACGCCGCCTCCAAGGCCCTGCTGATGCGCTGGATGATCGACACGCCGACCGGGCAGGGCCGCATCAAGGCCGGCGTGCCCGCCGGCTGGACCGTGGCGCACAAGACCGGCACCGGCGGCTATGGCCCGACCAACGACATCGGCCTGATCCAGCCGCCCAAAGGCGCGTCCATCGTCATCGCCGTCTATTTCCACGCCACGCGGGATTCGACCGACGCCCAGCGCGAGGCGGTCATCGCCGACGCCACCCGTCTGGCGTTGAAAGCCCTCGGCCATGGTTGAGACCGCGCGAATCCTGTCATCAGGCGGGATGAGCTTCGCCCGCCGCCATGGTTGATGCGCCGATCCTGATGAAGGACGGCTATGCGCGCCCCACCGGGCGTGACGCGCTCGGCTGGGTGATGCGCGGCGAAGTGATGATGGCGGTCGGCGTGATCGGCGTCATCATGCTGCTGATCCTGCCGGTCCCGAAGATGCTTCTGGACCTGCTGCTGGCGATCTCGCTGGTCTCGTCCGTGCTGATCCTGATGACGGCCGTGATGATGAAGCGGCCGCTGGACTTCGCCATCTTCCCCACGGTGCTGCTGGTTTCGACCCTGTTCCGCCTGGGCCTCAACCTGGCCTCGACGCGCCTGATCCTGACCCACGGCCACGAAGGTCACGAGTCCGCCGGCGAGGTCATCAACGCCTTCGGTCAGCTGATGATGGGGGGCAACTTCATCATCGGGGTGATCATCTTCGCCATCGTCCTGGTGGTGAACTTCGTCGTCATCACCAAGGGTTCGACCCGCATCGCCGAGGTTTCGGCCCGCTTCACCCTGGACTCCATGCCGGGCAAGCAGATGGCCATCGACGCCGACCTGTCGTCCGGCCTGATCGACGAGGAACAGGCCAAGCTTCGCCGCAAGGAGCTGGAACAGGAATCCACCTTCTTCGGGGCCATGGACGGCGCCTCCAAATTCGTGCGCGGCGACGCCGTGGCCGGCCTGATCATCACCTTCATCAACGCCATCGGCGGCCTGCTGATTGGGGTGCTGCAACACCAGATGCCGGTGGGCGAAGCGGCCAACACCTATGTCCAGTTGACCATCGGCGACGGCCTTGTGACCCAGGTCCCGGCCATCATCATCTCCATCGCCGCCGGCTTCCTGGTGTCCAAGGCGGGCGTCGAGGGCACGGCGGACAAGGCCCTGGTGGCGCAGCTGGCCACCAACCCGGTGTCGCTGGGCGTCGTCTCGGGCGCCGCGGGCCTGATCGGCCTGATCCCGGGCATGCCGCTGATCCCCTTCGCCGCCCTGGCCATCGGTTCCGGCTTCATGGCCTGGCGTCTGGGCCGCAACCGGCTCAGGCCCGCCGTGGTCGAGGGGGCTTTGGACCTGGGCAAGCCCAAGGAGGACGTGGAGGAGCCGATCTCCACCGCCCTGACCATCGACGAGGTCAAGATCGAGCTGGGCTACGCCCTGCTGACGCTGATCAATGATCTGGAGGGCCGTCGCCTGACCGATCAGATCCGCGCCCTGCGCCGCTCGCTGGCTCAGGAATACGGTTTCGTCATGCCCAGCGTGCGCATCCTCGACAACATGCGCCTGCCCAATCAGGGCTACGCCATCCGCATCAAGGAGATGGAGGCCGGGGCCGGCGAGGTGCGCCTGTCATCCCTGATGGCCATGGACCCGGCGGGCCGTCAGGTCGAACTGCCCGGCGAGCACACGCGCGAGCCCGCCTTCGGTCTGCCCGCCACCTGGATCGACGAATCCCTGCGCGAAGAGGCCACCTTCCGCGGCTACACCCTGGTCGACCCCTCGACGGTGCTGACCACGCACCTGACCGAGATCCTCAAGGAGAACATGGCCGAGCTGCTGTCCTACGCCGAGGTGCAGAAGCTGCTCAATGAGCTGAAGGGCGAAGAGACCAAGCTGATCGAGGAGTTGATCCCCACGGTCGTCACCGTCACCACCCTGCAACGGGTCCTGCAAAGCCTGCTGCGCGAAAAGGTCTCGATCCGCGACCTGCCCGCCATCCTCGAAGGCCTGGCCGAGGCCGCGCCCCACACCACCAGCGTCACCACCCTGGTCGAGCACGTCCGCACGCGTCTGGCGCGCCAGCTGTGCTGGGCCAACCGCGGCGACGACGGCGCCCTGCCCATCATCACCCTGTCGCCCGACTGGGAGCAGGCCTTCGCCGAAAGCCTGATCGGCCCCGGCGAGGACAAGCAGCTGGCCATGGCTCCCAGCCGCCTTCAGGACTTCATCCGCAACGTCCGCGACGTGTTCGAGCGCGCCGCCATGTCGGGTGAAAATCCCGTCCTGCTGACCGGCCCCCAGGTCCGCCCCTATGTCCGCTCCATCATCGAGCGTTTCCGCGGCCAGACCGTGGTGATGAGCCAGAACGAGGTCCACCCCAAGGCCCGGCTGCGGACCGTCGGCACGGTCTGACCGGGATCGAGGTTAACGACTGGACTCAAGGGGTTCGGTCGATAAGCTGGCGGTCATGAAACGCATTCGGCTGGCCCTGCGCACCTTTGGCGGCTTTCTGCGCACGCCGACCCTCAGTCGTTCGATCATCGCCCTGTTGGCCCTGGCCATCCTGCTGCTGCTGGCGGTGAACGCGGCCACCTTCGTCATGATCCAGCGGACGTCGGCCTATAACGACACCGTCGATCACAGTCAGCAGGTGCGCCTGGCCTCCAAGGACGTGCTCAGCCTGCTGGCCGACGCCGAGACGGGTCAGCGCGGCTTCATGCTGACGGCGCGCGCGGAATATCTGGGGGTCCATCGCCGCGCCGTGGCCGAACTTCCGGCCGTGCTGGCGCGTCTGGACGGCCTGATCGGCGACGACGAGGAGTTGAAGCCCCGCATTGCGCGAGTTCAGACCCTCTATCGCCAGCGTATGGCCCTGATGGACCACACCATCGACCTGACCCGCACGGGACGGATCGGCGAGGCCGTGTCGCAAATCCGCAGCGGTCAGGGCAAGGCCCTGATGGACGCCATGCGGGTCGAACTGACCGCTATCGACGCCGTCGAGGCCCGGCGTCTGGCCGAGCGCACCCGCCAGTCCGAACGCGCCTCGGCGGTGACGGTCTCGGTCAACGCCCTGGCCGCCTTGCTGATCCTGATCCTGGCCGGGATCAGCGTCTGGCTGGTGCGCCGTTATGTCGATGAGATCGAGAGCGCCCGTCTGGAGCTGGATCGGCTCAACGCCGGGCTGGAAAACCAGGTCCGCGACCGCACCGCCGAACTGACCCGCGCCAACGAGGAAATCCAGCGCTTCGCCTATATCGTCAGCCACGACCTGCGCGCGCCCCTGGTCAACATCATGGGCTATACGTCGGAGCTGGAGCAGGTCGGCAAGATCTTCGACCACCAGCTGACGACCCTGGCTGAGCGACACCCCGAAGACATCGAACCCGAAGCCATCCGCGCCGTGCGCGAGGACGTGCCCGAGGCGGTCGGCTTCATTCGCGCCTCGACCGCCAAGATGGACCGGCTGATCAACGCCATCCTCAAGCTGTCGCGAGAGGGGCGGCGGGCCTTGGCGCCCGAGGTCCTGCCGATGAGCGCCGTGGTCCAGTCCATCGCCGACAGCCTGCATCATCAGGTCGTGGAAAACGGGGGTGAGATCGTGGTGCGCGACCTGCCGACGCTGGAGAGCGACCGCCTGTCGATCGAGCAGATCTTCGGCAACCTGCTGGACAACGCCGTCAAGTATCAGCAGCCGGACCGCCCCATCCGCATCGTCGTCGATGGCGAACTGACCGACGACGGGCGCGTCCACTACCGCATCACCGACAACGGACGCGGCGTCTCGGCGCGGGACCACGAACGCATCTTCGAACTGTTCCGCCGGGCGGGCAAACAGGATCAGCCGGGCGAGGGCCTGGGTCTGGCCTTCGTGCGCAACAGCGTGCGCCGCCTCGGCGGGGTGATGGAGCTGGAGTCCGAGCTGGGACAAGGCTCGACATTCCATCTGAAATTCCCCACACGATTGATCGTGTCGGGGGACGCAGGAGACCGTCTATGAGCCATTCCGTGAAGATCGTCATGGTCGAGGACGACCATGGCCACGCCAAGCTCATCGAAAAGAACATCCGCCGCGCCAACATCGCCAACGACATCGTTCACTTCGATCACGGCGACGCCGCCCTGGACTATCTGTTCAGCGACGAGGTTCGCGCCCATGGGCCGCTGCTGATCCTGCTGGACCTCAACCTGCCGGACATGTCGGGCACCGACATCCTGGAAAAGGTGAAGTCGGACGAGCGCCTGCGCCGCGCCCCCGTCGTCATCCTGACCACGACCGACGACAAGATCGAAATCCAGCGTTGCTACGATCTGGGCTGCAACGTCTACATCACCAAGCCGGTGGACTACGAAGCCTTCGCCGGCGCCATCCAGCAACTGGGCCTCTTCCTGTCCGTCATGCAGGCGCCCGAGATTTGAGCGCCCCTATCCGCCTGCTCTACATCGACGACGACCGGGGTCTGTCACGGCTGGTCCAGAAGGAACTGGGCCGTCACGGCTATGACGTGACCTGCGCCCCCGACGCCGACGCCGGTTACGCCGCGCTTCAGGCGGGCGCGTTCGACGTCTGCGCCCTGGACCACTACATGCCGGGCCGCGAGGGGCTGGACGTCCTGCCCGACATTCTGAACCTGCCCAGCCCGCCGCCGGTGGTCTACGTCACCGGGGCGCAGGACGGCCGGATCGCCGTGGCCGCCCTGCGCGCCGGCGCCGCCGACTATGTCATCAAGGACGTCTCCGAGGACTTCACCGCCCTGCTGCGCTCGGCGCTTGAGGACGCCCTGCTGCGCCGTCGTCTGGAGCGCGAAAACGAAGCCGCCCAGGAAGAGGTCCGCTTGGCCCGCGACCGCGCCGAGGCCATGCTGCGCGAGGTCAACCACCGCGTCGGCAACTCCCTGCAACTGGTCTCCAGCTTCATCTCGCTGCAACTGCGCCAACTCGCCGACGAGGGCGCGCGTTCGGCCCTGCGCGAGGCCCAGGTGCGGATCGAGGCCGTGGCCCACGTCCACCGCCGCCTCTACACCTCGTCCGACCTCGCCACCGTGGCGATGGACGAATACCTGACCGGCCTGGTCGAGGAACTGGGCAAGTCGATCGGACCCGGCGACGGCTCGCCGCACCTCAGCCTGCGCGCCGAGCCGATGCGGGTCACCACGGATCAGGCGGTGTCGCTGGGCGTCATCGTCACCGAACTGGTCACCAACGCCGTCAAATACGCCTACGAGCCGGGCGTGGGCGGCGAGATCCGCGTCGTCCTGGAAGCCGCCGTCGAGGGCCGCGCGATCCTGACCGTCGAGGACGACGGACCTGGCCTGGGCGACGGGACGCCGAAGGGCACCGGCCTGGGCGCCAAGATCGTCTCCGCCATGGCCGGCGGCCTGCGCTCGGCCGTTCAGTTCGACGCCGAGCACCGCGGCGTGCGGGCGCAACTGGTCTTCGACCTTTAGCAGTCCACCTCCCTCTCACCGCTCATCCCGGCGGACGCCGGGATCCAGTGCTTTGGCTGCAAGCACGACGCTGGCGAACGCGTGGCTCAAATCTGGGCCGCCCCCCCCATTTGACCTTTAGGCCCTTTCGCATCGGTCGCGACGCGCGTTAGTCTGCGTCAATGAAGCTTCAGTTTGGAACGGCCCGCCCCGGCCTCGACTATATCCACCGCGCCGCGACCTTCGGTCTGGTCGAACAGGACGGCAAGCTGGCCTGCGTGCGTGTGGACCGGGGCGAGGGCAGCTATTTCGACCTGCCCGGCGGCGCCGTCGACGGCGAGGAAAGCGAGCAGCAGGCCCTGGTGCGCGAGTTCGCCGAGGAGACCGGCCTGATCGTCGAGCCCGAGGATCGCCTGACCGAAGCCGCCCAGTATTTCCGCAAGACCGATGGCTCTCCGGTCAACAACGCCGGCGGTTTCTGGACCGCCCGCGTCACCGGTTTCGACGCCTCGACCCAGTGCGAGGCCGACCACGAACTGGTCTGGCTGGACCCGCTGGAAGCCCTCTCTCACCTGCGCCACGAAGCCCACGCCTGGGCCGTCGCCAAATGGCTGCGGTCAAGAATTCAGGGAACCTGACGGCGCGGGAACGGTTGTTTCTGTCGAAGCGTCGTCAGTCCGACGGCGTCATTACAGAGGTTTCCCATGCCTGATCATGACCGTGTCGAAGGCGCCGCCAAGAATATCGGCGGCAAGATCAAGGAAGCCGCCGGCAAGGTGACCGGCGACGAAAAACTGAAAGCTGAAGGCCGCGCCGAGCAAGTCGAAGGCAAGGTCCAGAACGCCGTCGGCGGCCTCAAGGACACTTTGCGCGACGGCCGCAACTAACCCCGTTTGCACCGATCAGGCCGCCGTTCCAGAAAGGAGCGGCGGCCTTTTCATGTCCGCATCATCCAGAGCCCCGGCTGCGTCTGTCGTCGAGGGAGAGCGGGCTTCGCCACGGTGTCGTGGGGAATTAAGCGTCTATTTCAAAACTTGAGTAACTGGGGTAGCCGAATGTGGCTGCATTGCTCCCTACGTCCGCCCTCTGGATTTGAAACAACGTCCTCTCCACAGGTGGCGTTGGCGCAGCGTGGTCCTGCCCGCAGTCGTCTTTGTCACCGTCTTCGTCGCCGCAATAGCCGACTGGACCGCCCCGATAGCCGCCGCGAAAATGATGATCGACAGGGTGAACCCAGAACCGATACCCGATCAGCATTTCTCAGGATGTAACGCTGCACGCGCCGCCGGACGGGAAAACATTCCGTCATGGGACCCCTCATACCGCCAAAGCATGGACGGAGACGGGGATGGTCTGGCTTGTGAGTCCTATCGTGGGTGACAGTGAAAGATAGAAGGTCGCCAAAGGATCGTGAACCGAAGTTCGCTTATGGGTGGCTAGCGGACGTTCCATGATCCGTCGTGAACCGCCGCGATGAGGCTACCAACGGTCAGACTGCGATAGGTTCGCTCGCCGCGCCATTCGCGAAAGGCTCGAAAGAGGTTTAGCCCGAAGTTATGCGCCACCTCGTTCGGTGCGTATTGTCTCAGGTCCATCAGGCTAAAGTCGGCGCCGAACGGCTCCCTAATCGAGTCTATGGCATTGCCCAAATCCTCACCGGCGAGACCCAGATCGTAATATAGTTCCGTCGTTTCGGTGATTGCATCCCCTCGCATAGTGATGCGGTCCAGCGCGCTGATCACATGGTTGCGGATAGCCTCTTCTGATCGCGCGATGTTGTCGGCCATCGCTTGAGTGAACGCCAAAGGGCGAATGTCTGCAACGGGTCGAAACTCCCCCTACCGCGTCAGCGCCCGCATGGCCTTGTCCAGCCCGTCCAGCGTCAGCGAATACATCCGCTGGTCCATGACCTCGCGGATCAGGCCGACCGACTGAGTATAGCTCCAGTAGCGTTCGGTGACGGGGTTCAGCCAGACCGACTTGTCCCACTGTTGCCGGGCGCGTTTCAGCCAGACGGCGCCGGCCTCCTCGTTCCAGTGCTCGACCGAGCCGCCCGGCATGGTGATCTCATAGGGGGACATGGTCGCGTCGCCGACGAAGATGGCGCGCCAGTCGCCGGGGTATTTGTTCAGCACGTCCCAGGTCGAAATCTTTTCGTTGTGACGACGCCGGTTGTCCTTCCACACCCCCTCATAGAGGCAGTTGTGGAAGTAGAAGAACTCCAGGTTCTTGAACTCGGTCCTGGCCGCCGAGAACAGCTCCTCGCACAGCTTGATATGTCCATCCATCGAGCCGCCGATGTCGAGGAACAGCAGGACCTTGATGGTGTTGCGCCGCTCGGGTCGCATCTGGATGTCCAGCCAGCCCTGACGCGCCGTGCCGTCGATGGTGCCGTCCAGATCCAGTTCTTCGGCCGCGCCCTCACGCGCAAACCGGCGCAGACGGCGCAGGGCCACCTTGATGTTGCGTGTGCCCAGCTCGACCGTGTCGTCCAGATTGCGATACTCGCGCTTTTCCCAGACCTTGACCGCGCGGCCCTGTTTCCCCGGCCCGCCGATGCGCACGCCCTCGGGATTATAGCCGCCGTGGCCGAAGGGGCTGGTCCCGCCCGTGCCGATCCAGCGGTTGCCGCCCTCGTGCCGGCCCTTCTGCTCCTCTAGACGCTGTTTCAGCGTCTCCATCAGCTTGTCGAAGCCGCCGAGCGCCTTGATCTGCGCCTTCTCCTCGTCGGTCAGAAACTTCTCGGTCAGCAGCCGCAGCCAGTCCTCGGGGATTTCGGTGGTCAGGTCCTCGCCCGCGCCGACCGTCTCCAGCCCCTTGAACACCTTGGCGAACACCTGATCGAACCGATCATAGTGCTTCTCGTCCTTGACCAGCACCGCCCGCGACAGGTGATAGAAGGCCTCGACCTCCCGCCCGGCCACATCCTTGTCCATGGCCTCCATCAGATGGAGCCATTCCTTCAGCGAAACAGGAACACGCGCTTCGCGCAGGGCGGTGAAGAAGGGCAGGAGCATGGGATCAGACTGGGCCGCGATCAGCCGCGCCGCAAGATGAACTCGTGGTCGTTCCAGGTCCCGACGGGGTAATCGTACTCGCCGGCTTTCTCGAACCCATAGGCGGCATACAGTTTCTGGGCCTTCTCGTTGCCGCTCCAGACGCCGACCCACAGGGGGCCGTCGGTGTGGGCCTCCATCCAGTCCAGCGCCAGCTTCAGCAGCTTGGTCCCAAGGCCCAGCCCTTGCGCGTCGCGGCCGATGTAGAGGCGGCGCAGTTCGGCGTGGCTGGGGCGCGCGTCGGGATGGGGCAGGGTGTTCGACCCGGTGTTGGCGAAGCCCAGGATCGCGCCGTCGCGGTCGGCTACCCACCAGGCGGCGCCGGGCTCGGCCAATTTCGCGGAAATGGTCTCGACGCTGAAGCTCTTGTCGAGGAAGGCGGCCAGGTCGTCGGCGGGGTAGGGGATGCCGAATCCCTCGACAAAGGTGTCCACGAAGGTCTGCCGCCCCAGCACGGCCAGGGCGGCGGCGTCGTCGGGTCGGGCGGGGCGGATCAGGGCTTCGGTCATGGCTTCGGCCATAGCCTCGCAAGGCGTGTCGGTCGAGGGCTCGCGAGGCTGTCATCGCTTGGTGGTTGCAGGGGCGGGCGGCGGGAGCTACCACCATGTTCCAAGGGGCGGACGACACGCCTGCCCCGTCAACCGCATTCGGGGGGATTGAGGGACGCCAAAGCCTTGATTTCACAGGCCGCTCCCCGTGCTATGACGTCTCCCGCACTCATGACTCACACCGAATCCGTCGCATCGACGCCTTCAGAGGCGCCCTCCGCCGCCCAGGCGACGCCGGCGCTCGGCGCGATTATCCTCGCCCGCCACGGCGAACCGGCCCTGTCGCGCAAATGTCTGATCACCTCGGACGAATATCGTGACTGGTGGGGCCGCTACGAGGTCGGCGGTCTGCGCGCCGGGCAGACGCCGCCCCAGACCCTGCTGACCGCCGCCGAAGGCGCGGGCGCCATCTACGCCTCATCTCGTCTTCGCGCTCAGGAAACGGCCCGCGCCGTGGCCCGCGACCGCGAGGTCCTGGTCGACGCCCTCTTCATCGAGGCGCCCCTGCCGCCGCCGCATTTCCCGTCGTGGATCAAGCTGTCGCCGCGCTATTGGGGCGTGATCTCGCGCTTCTGGTGGCACGTCTTCAACCACCACGAAGGCCAGGAAACCCGCGCCGAGGCCGAGGTCCGCGCCGATCAGGCCGCCCGCATCCTGATCGCCCGCGCGAGCGAAGGTCAGGACGTCCTGGTCCTGGCCCACGGCTACTTCAACCACATGGTCGGCCAGAAGCTGAAGTTCCACGGCTGGCGCCTGGCCGAGAACCAAGGCTTCAAATACTGGTCCCAGCGTCGCTTCGAGAAGCGCTGAGCCCCAAAGGGGGCGGGTGCGGCGCCTTTCGTCGTTGATGCGCCGCGCGGGCGTCTCTAGGTTGCCCGCATCATGACCGACGCCCCCGCTTCCCCCGCCGTTTCCACCGATCTCAGCTTCGAGGACGCCCTGTCGCGTCTGGAGGGCATCGTCTCGCGACTGGAGTCCGGCCAGGCCCCGCTGGAAGAGTCCATCGCCCTGTACGAAGAGGGCGCGCGCCTCAAGGCCCACTGCGAGGCCCGCCTGAAAGCCGCCCAGCTGCGCGTCGAGAAGATCGTCGTCGGCGCCGACGGCCAGGCCAAGGGCGTCGAACCCGCCGAGTTCGGCTGAGGCTGTGACCCTGCTCGCCGCCAACTCCCCGGAACAAGCCGTTATCGACCGGGTGGGCGAGATCGCCGATCTGGTCACGGTCGCCCTCGACGAACTGCTGCCCCGCGCCGACGGCCCCGAATCGCGCCTGACCGAGGCCATGCGCTACGCCGCCCTCGGCCCCGGCAAGCGCCTGCGCCCCTTCTTCGCCATCGAGGCGGGCCGGATGCTGCAAGTGGACGAGCAGGCCGTCCTGCGCGCCGCCTGCGCCCTGGAATGCGTCCACGCCTATTCCCTGGTGCACGACGATCTGCCGGCCATGGACGACGACAAGGTGCGACGCGGCCGTCCGACCCTGCACATCGCCTATGACGAGGCGACCGCCATCCTGGCCGGCGACGCCCTGCAAACCGCCGCCTTCGACATCATCCTGGACGAAGACACGCACGACGACGCAGGCGTACGCTGCGAGCTGGCCCGGCGCCTGTCCTTTGCGTCCGGCGCGCGCGGCATGGCGGGCGGTCAGATGATCGACCTGCTGGGCGTCCGCGACGACCTGGGCGGCGTGGCCCGGATGCAGCGGCTGAAGACCGGCGCCCTGTTCGCCTACGCCTTCGAAATCCCGCTGATCATCTCGCGCGGCGGCGAAGACGCCTGGCACGCATTGACCAGCTTCGCCCACGACCTGGGCCTGGCCTATCAGATCATCGACGATGTTCTGGACGCGGAAGGCTCGGCCGAAGAGATGGGCAAGGCCGCCGGCGGCAAGGACGCGGCGCTGGGCAAGACCAATTTCGTCACCCTGCTGGGCGTCGACGCGGCGCGTCACAGGGTCGCGCACCTGGCCGATCAGGCCCGCTCCCATCTTGACCTGTTCGGCCACGAGGCCGAAATCCTCAAGGCCAGCGTGGACTTTGTGCTCAAGCGCAGGTCCTGATAGGAAACGCCCCCGCCGTCCGCGGGTTAAATGACTGACGATCCGCGTCAAAGGCCCCCGTTTACGATGCCCGACACCCCCGTTCTCGACACCGTCACCGTTCCCGCCGACATGCGCGGGTTCGATATCGCGCGGCTGAAGCAGTTGGCCGACGACGTGCGGACCGAGACCATCGACGCCGTCTCCGTCACCGGCGGCCACCTCGGCTCGGCGCTGGGCGTGGTCGAGCTGACCGTGGCCCTGCACCATGTGTTCGAGACGCCCAAGGACATCCTGATCTGGGACGTCGGCCATCAGTGCTATCCGCACAAGATCCTGACCGGGCGCCGCGACCGTATCCGCACCCTGCGTCAGGGCGGCGGTCTGTCGGGCTTCACCAAGCGGGCCGAGAGCGAATACGACCCCTTCGGCGCGGCCCACGCCTCGACCTCGATTTCGGCGGCCTTGGGCTTCGCCGCCGCCCGCGACGCCAAGGGCGAGAAGAACCGCGTCGTGGCCGTCATCGGCGACGGCTCCATGTCGGCGGGCATGGCCTATGAGGCGATGAATAACGCCGCCGAGGCCACCAGCGGCCAGCTGATGGTGGTGCTGAACGACAACGACATGTCGATCGCCCCGCCGGTCGGCGGCATGAGCGCCTATCTGGCCAAGCAGGTCTCGGGCGGCGCCTATCAGAACATCCGCAAGGTCGGAAAGAAGTTCGTCGACCACATGCCGCGCCCCTTCCGCGACGCGGCGCGCAAGGCCGAGGAATACGCCCGCGGCATGATCGTCGGCGGCACCTTCTTCGAGGAGCTGGGCTTCTACTACATCGGGCCGATCGACGGTCACGACATGGAGAACCTGGTCCCCATCCTGAAAAACGCCGCCGCCATCACCGACCGCCCGGTCTTGGTCCACGTCGTGACGCAGAAGGGCAAGGGCTACGCCCCCGCCGAGGACAGCGCCGACAAATACCACGGCGTGGTCAAGTTCGACGTCGTCTCGGGCAAACAGGCCAAGGCCGTCTCCAACGCGCCCAGCTACACCAAGGTCTTCGGTACAGAGCTGATCAAGCACGCCCGGACCGACCCCAGCATTGTGGCCATCACCGCCGCCATGCCCACCGGCACGGGGCTGGACCTGTTCGGTCAGGCTTTCCCGGACCGCACCTTCGACGTCGGCATAGCCGAGCAACACGCCGTCACCTTCGCCGCCGGTCTGGCCGCCGACGGGATGAAGCCGGTCTGCGCCATCTATTCGACCTTCCTTCAGCGCGGCTATGACCAGGTCGTCCACGACGTGGCCATCCAGTCCCTGCCGGTGCGCTTCGCCATGGACCGGGCCGGTCTGGTCGGCGCCGACGGCGCCACCCACGCCGGCAGTTTCGATATCGGCTTCATGGGGGCTCTGCCCGGCATGGTGCTGATGGCCGCCGCCGACGAGGCGGAACTGGCCGCCATGATCTCGACCTCCCTGGCCATCGACGACCGCCCCTCGGCGTTCAGGTATCCGCGCGGCGACGGCGTCGGCGTCGAGATTCCCGAACTGGCCGCCCCGCTGGAGATCGGCAAGGGCCGCATCGTCCGCGAAGGCACGTCGGTCGCCATCCTGTCGCTGGGCACCCGCCTGCAAGAATCGCTGAAAGCCGCCGACCTGCTGGCCGCGCGCGGGATCTCGGCCACCGTCGCCGACGCCCGCTTCGCCAAGCCCTTGGACGCCGACATGATCCTGCGTCTGGCGCGCGAGCATGAATGCCTGATCACGGTGGAAGAGGGCGCCATGGGCGGCTTCGGCGCCTTCGTCCTGCAACTGCTGGCCGAGAAGGGCGCGCTGGACGGCGGCCTCAAGATCCGCACCCTGACCCTGCCCGACGTCTTCCAGGACCAGGACAAGCCCGAGATCATGTACGCCCAGGCCGGCCTGGACGCCGACCACATCGCCGCTGTCGCCCTAACCGCCCTCGGCGTTGACGCCAGCCGCGCGGCAAGGGCTTAACCCTCCAAGAATCCTTCTCCCCTTGAGGGAGAAGGTGGCAGCCGAAGGCTGACGGATGAGGGGTGCTGGCGCGCCCTTCCGCTCAGGGCGTTCGGCTTTCGGACGCACGTCAAACGCAGCGCTGTCACCCCTCATCCGGCCCTGACGGGCCACCTTCTCCCTCAAGGGGAGAAGGTGCCAGGGGATCACCCCTTCAGGCTTCTCAGCATCAGTTCGTGGCGATAGGCGGCGATGTCGCCCAGGGCGGCGTCCAGCACCGTCCTGACCCGCTCCAGCCCTCCAGACGCCAGGGCCTGGTCGCCGTGTTCGACCTCGGCGCAGACGGCCGCCAGATCGTTGGCCCCGATGCCGGCGCTCGCCCCGCGAATGGTGTGGACCGCATCGCGCCAGCCCTCGGACGCCGCATCCAGCAGGGGCGACCACAGGGCCGCCTGCTGCACGAACAGGCCCAGCACCTCCTCGGTCACATCGTCCATGCCGCCGGTCATGGTCTCGAGCACGGTGAAATCCACCGCCCCCGTCAGATCGCGCCGCGCCATCAGGCTTCTGGGGCCTTGGCCAGGCGGGCGTTCTTCGACGACCACAGCAGATAGATGGCCAGACCGCCCAGGTTCCACAGCAGGAAGTAGAGCTGGGTCGAGGCCTTCAGGCTGAAGAAGAAGACGATGCAACCGACGATGGCGACGCCGCCGACCAGCCACCACAGCGGGGTCTTGAACTTGCGCTCGCGGTTGGGCTCGCGCACGCGCAGCACGATCAGGCTGATCCCCACGGCCATGAAGGCCATCAGGGTGCCGGCGTTGGCCAGCGAGGCCAGTTCATCCAGACGCATGATGCCGGCCAGAATGGCGACGACGATGGCGGTGAAGACCGTCACCACGACCGGCACGCCACGGTGCGAGATCTTGGCCAGGCGGTTCGGCAGCAGGCCGTCGCGGGCCATGCCCAGGAAGATGCGGCTCTGGCCGAACAGGAAGGCCAGCAGCACGGTCGGCAGGGCGATGACGGCGGCGGCGGCGATCCACTGGGCCGCCACGCCCTGCCCCAGACCGCGCATGATCAGGGCGAGAGGCTCAGGGCTGTCCGAGAAGGACGCCACCGGGGCGGCGCCGATCGCGGCGGCGGCGACGACGATATAGAGGATGGTGCAGACCACCATCGAGCCGATGATGCCGATGGCCAGGTCGCGTTCGGGCTTCTTGGTCTCCTCGGCGGCCGTGGCGATGGCGTCGAAGCCGTAGAAGGCGAAGAAGATGATGGCCGCCGCCGCCATGACGCCCGTCTGGACGAAGGGCGCGCCGAAACCGTGCGGCATGAAGGGGGTGAAGTTGGCCGTGTCGAAGTGCGGCAGGGCGATGGCCACGAAGGCCACCAGGGCGGCGATCTTCACCAGCACCAGCACCGCGTTCAGCGTGGCGCTTTCCTTGGTGCCCATCAGCAGCAGGCCGGTGACAACGGCGATGATGAAGACGGCGGGCAGATTGATCAGCCCGCCCTCGACGTGAGGGCCGACCGTCAGGGCCAGCGGCAGGTCGATGCCCAGCCCGGCCAGGAAGGGAATGGCGTACCCCGACCAGCCCACGGCCACCGCCGAGACGACCAGGGAGTATTCCAGGATCAGGCTCCATCCCACGACCCAGGCGAAGATCTCGCCCAGCGAGGCGTAGGAATAGGTATAGGCGCTGCCCGAGGCGGGCATGATGGTCGACAGCTCGGCATAGGCCAGGGCCGCGCAGGCGCAGACCAGACCCGCCAGACCAAAGCTGATCAGCACCGCCGGACCGGCCAGACCGGCGCCGACCCCGATCAGGGTCAGGATGCCGGTGCCGACGATCGCGCCGACCCCCAGGGCCATCAGATGCGGCCAACTCAGGGTCTTCTTCAGCGCCGGCCCCTCTTGCGGGGCCAACATCGCATCGATCGACCGCCGACGGTTCCAGAACGCCATATGTGTAATTTCCTCGTACCGCGTCTGCCGGCGGCTGATTCCGACGCCTATCTTAACGCCTCAGACAAACTTTAGAAAATGCCGCGATCAGCCCTTGCGTCCCCTCAGCATCCTGAGTAATAGGACGGCCCTTCGGGCAACCCAGCGGGTCGCAACGAAGAACCGGCGCCACACCAAGGGCGCAGACGACGGTACGGGTGATTAGCTCAGTTGGTAGAGCAGCTGACTCTTAATCAGCGGGTCCACAGTTCGAACCTGTGATCACCCACCATCGTTTTCAATGACTTAGCCGGAATGTCTGGACGGACACTGGGATTCTACTGGGGCTCCTACGGCCTCGGGCTAAACCTCGGTGCGGCAAGCTCTTTTCACAGCTCCCCTACGGACACTTAATGAAAAGAGCTTCGCGACCGCTCGCTGTCAGTGTCTGCAAAAAGCCCGTCTGACGGTCGCCTCTCGTCTCCATATGCTGGCACATCGCAACGAAAACCCCTCTGATGTGCCAGCCCATATCGCCTCACCGCCACACGATCGCGGGGGTTGCGCGAGTCCCTACGGATGAGCCTCGAGAGTGTCTCTAAACTGGGATCCTGCTTGATCCCAGTTTGCGACCAAGACTTATCGCTTGACATATAGACCCAATCGCGCATCCATGCACGGGTCGATAGGCAACCCCCTGTGCGGGCGCCTTCGCCCTTCCAAATTCATTGCTGTTGCCACGCCCTAACTCCGAACGGGCGCCGCGCCACTTCGCTTCGGTTCCCGGAGATGGCCGCCCATGCGCATTCCGAACTCTAGGCGGACGTCCGTTAAGCGGCCGCCGCCAGCAGCGACCGCCGCCTTGTCTGCGCCAGATGGCGCACAGGCGACCACCCCCCCCCTCTTCGAATGCGAGTACGACTTTCGCGAACCTTCCAGTCTCTCCGAGGCCTACATCTTGTCGATCTTGCCGGATCACTTGCTGGAGATACTGGCGCGAAAGGCCCCGCTGGAAGCGTCGTGACAGAAACTCACACTCCATAGGACGCGATCAGATGCACCAAAGCTTCAAGCCCCTGACAGACGCAATGATTGAAACGTTACGAAGCTCTGTTGGAGACGGTCCCAGAGTCGAGATTAGCGATAAAATGCAAAAGGGGCTGCGCCTGCGCTTAGGACCGCGAAGCGCCACCTGGTCAATGGTCCTGGAAGTCGATGGAAAGCGCACGCGACACGCCGTCGGGGACTGGCCCGAAGTCGGCGCCGAAGAGGCCCGCCGCATCGCCAGAATGGTCGGCCAACCGCAACGCGGTCGTGCAGCGCCGGCAACTGTCGATGCACTGCTTGCCGACTATGCCGCGGTGAAGGCTCCCACGTTAAGACGTGAGCGCTCTACAATGAACTCCCTCAAGGATGCGATCAGCTCGATCCGGAATCGCCACCCAGCGACTCTTTCGCGACGAGACATCGCCGACATCGTGGCGCGCAAAGCAAAATTCGCCCCCTCGCACGCCAATCGGCAACTTGCATATCTCAAAGCTCTATTCAGTTGGGGCGTTTCGCAAGGATTGATCGACAACAACCCGGCTCAAGGCGTTGGAAAACCTGCTCGCGAAGCCGCGAGAGAGCGGACGCCGACCGTTGATGAAATCGCAGCCATTTGGAATGCGTCCATTTCGCGCCCGCATCCCTACGGGCCTATCGTTCAGATGCTGATCCTGACAGCTTGTCGCCGCCAAGAGGTTGCAGAAATGCGATGGAACGAAGTCCGTCTCCCCCCGGATTCCGCGACTGGCGAATGGACCATCCCTGCGGCTAGGACCAAGACTGGGCGCTCTATCCTCATTCCTCTCTCGGCTCCCGCGCGTGAGATTTTGGATGAAGCGAAAAAGTACAAGAGCGGCGAACTGGTCTTTGCAACCTATGCCGGCGTCTCGTTTCAAAGCTGGTCAAAAGCAAAAATCGCCCTGGATCGCGTCATAAATTTTAATAACGGAAACGTACGGGACTGGACCCATCATGATTTCAGAAGAAGCTTCGCCACCTACGCCTGCGACGAGCTCAACACGCCTCCCGAGATCGTCGACCGCTGCTTGAATCATATTGGTGCAGGTACTTCTTCCACAGTCGCTCGTGTCTACGCACGCGGACAACTCCTTCAACAGCGACGATTAGCTCTGGAGGCGTGGGCGGACGCCATTATGAACGCGGTGGAACAGCAGTCGGGGCCGCTGCGTCAAGCACGGGAGACGGACTGAATATGGCCACAAACGAGCCGCAGGCACCGCCAGGCTGGATCCTGATCGAACAAGACGGCGCGCTAAATAGGGGACCAGGTCGCGGTAGCCCCCTGGAGATTTGGAGCCGAGCCAGCGATTGGAAATCCTACCCCCGGGGGACCGAAAAACGTCGAATGGGGCAGGGAGATATCGACTGTCGAAGCGCGCCGGTTGGCCTCCTGTGATGAGAGCGCCTTGGCTCAAGCACCATTGATGAAAGGAGCGCGATCTGATCCAGGCGTCTGAGGAGTCTGGATTATGAGTGACCTGCATTGGCTGACGGACGAGCAGATGGCTCGGCTGGAGCACTTTTTCCCCAAGAGCCACGGCAAGCCTCGGTTGACGACCGCCGGGTGCTGAGCGGAATCATCTTCGTTAACCGCAACTGCCTGCGCTGGCAGGATGCGCCGGCGGCCTATAGGCCGCACGGACAACATCCCCCCAAGACCATCGCGCCGATCCTGATCGAGAACCTGAGACGCGAGACGCGATTGATGACCACGAAGCCGGTCACTACCTGAACGTCGACCGGGAATTCATCGACCACGGCGTCGTTCGGCACGGGCGGGACGAGTACGTTTCCCCAACGGACCGCACGGTCCAAATCCAGACGATCGAAGGGTTTTTCTCGATCTTCAAGCGCGGCATGAAGGGCGTCTATCAGCATTGCGCCAAGAAGCACATGCACCGCTACCTCGCCGAGTTCCTACTCGAACCGGATCGCGCTGGGCTGCGGTGACGCTGAGCGGATGGACCGCATTCTAGCGGCGATAGGCGGAAGGCGGCTCATGTACCCGGAGATGTGCGGGGCGTCGTGACGGCACCATGAGTGCATGCTAATCGACACACATAATCTCTTCGCCGATGCGGACATGGATGTTGACGTGCCCCTGAGAATTTCCTCCACGCGGAGCTAGAGTCCGGCCCTTGAAAGGACGGACGGAATGAAACGAGCGAGATTCACGGAAGAGCAGAA
>NZ_JACARP010000119.1:0-683 GCF_013386595.1 Brevundimonas sp. P7753
CGCGACCATCAGGATCGGCATATAGCCCAGCAAGACCAGAAGCTGCGCCAGCAGGGCCCGATTCTCGGGAGCAAATGAATGATAGGGACCGTTGCCCGCCATCGTCCCGCCGACGGCCATGACCGTCACCAGAACCAGGGCGGAAGCGATGCCGACGACCCTGAACCTCACTGCCATCATCAGCAGCAGCGGCATCAGCAAGAAGCCGTAGGGCAGGCTCAGTTGGGAGAAGATGGCGTAGCAGGCGGAACCGATCAGCCCCAGAAGGGCGATCCCCTCGGCCAGACGCGCCGGTTCGCGCACGATCGACAGATGGCGCCGTTGCACGGCCAAGCCAAAGGCGCCCACGACGGCGAAGCCCAGGGCGTGACCGCACCACCAGACCCGCGCCCCGTCAAGGACGTCGGAGCCGACCATGAGGTTCAGCGCCAGGGCGCTCAGCACCGCGCTCGGCAGGGCGGCCATCGCGCAAACGCCCAGGAACCGCATCAGGCCCTCGACGGAGTTGACGCTCAGTCCGGGCACGAAGCGTCGTGCCAGGACGACCGCCAGACCAATCTCCAGCAGATTCATCACGGTGAACATGGCCGACAGGGCCGGCCCGTTGCCGACCAGGAACTCGCCCGCCAGGACGCCGGTCGTCACCAAGGTCCCGAAGGCGAGATCATAGGTCAGGCCCCGCC
>NZ_JACARP010000120.1:0-24910 GCF_013386595.1 Brevundimonas sp. P7753
GGTCGCCGCCGCGCAGGCCCAGGTCGGCGTCGACCACCCCCACAAGCGTCAGACGCGGGAAGTTGTGGCCTTTGGCGGCGGCCTGAGTCGCCACCAGGATGTCGATCTCCCCCTCGGCCATCGACTGGATCAGGGCGCGGGCCGAGGCGCCGTCGGGCACGGTGTCGGAGCTGAAGATGGCGGTGCGGGCCTCAGGGAAGAGGCGGCGCACCTCCTCCTCGACCCGCTCCACGCCCGGCCCCACAGGCACCAGCGAGTCCTCGGCGCCGCACGAGGGACAGAGCTTGGGCTTCATCATCGAGAAGCCGGTCAGGTGACAGACCAGCCGCCCGGTATAGCGATGCTCGACCAGCCAGCTGTCCGTGTCCGGCGCCGTCAGCCGATGGCCGCAGGCGCGGCACAGGACGACCGGGGCGTAGCCGCGTCGGTTCAGGAACAGCAGGCTCTGCTCCCCCTTGGCGAAGGTTTCGCCGATGGCTTCGCGCAAGGGCGCCGACAGCCAGGTCTGCGGGTCGGGCGGACAGGTGCGCAGGTCGATCAGGTCGATGTCGGGCAGGACCGCCGCCCCGTGCCGCGCCGCCAGCTTCAGCCAGCCATAGCGGCCTTGCCGAGCGTTCCACAGGGTCTCCAGCGACGGGGTGGCCGAGGCCAGGACCACGGACGCCCCCTCGATGCGCCCGCGCGCCACGGCCAGGTCGCGGCCGTGATAGACCAGACCCTCTTCCTGCTTGAACGAGCCGTCGTGCTCCTCGTCCACCACCAGCAGGCGCAGGTTGGCGTAGGGCAGGAACAGGGCCGAGCGCGCCCCGACCACGATGTTGCAACGCCCGGCGACCACCGCCTCCCACACCTGACGGCGCTTGGGCGGGGTCACGCCCGAATGCCATTCCGCCGGGGCTGCGCCGAAGCGGGCGGTGATCCGCTCGATCAGGGCCTGGGTCAGGGCGATTTCGGGCAGCAGGATCAACACCTGGGCGGTGGGATCATGCCGCAGCGCCCGCGCCGCCGCCTCCAGATAGGCCTCGGTCTTGCCCGACCCTGTGACCCCGTCGAGCAGGAACGGGGCGAAGCCGCCCGCAGACACTGCGTCGGCGATGACCGTGGCCGAGGCCGCCTGATCCGGGTTCAGGGTCGCGGGGGCATGGTCGGGATCGGGAGCGTCGAAGGCGGCGACGGCCTCGATCTCGATGACCGTCAGCACCCCCTCGTCGACCAGGCCCTTGACCACGCCGGTCGAGACCCCCGCCGCGCGAGCCAGATCGGGGCCGGTCATCGACCGATGGCCCAAAGCCTCCAGCACCGCCGTCCGCGTCGCCGTGGGGCGGGCGGGATGGCGCCCCTCGACCCGTTTGACCCGCCGCTCGGGCCGGGGCCGGGGCGCGCGCAGGCCCTTCAAGGCCGTCGCCGCCATCTCGCCCGGCGGGCTCAGGGTCCAGCGTGCGGCCCACTCGACGAAGGTCAGCGTCCGTTCCGGCAGGCGATGCTCGCTCAGCACCTGATCAATGGCCTTCAGCCGCCGGTTCGAGCCCGTGGTCTCGAACACCTCGGCGACCACGCCCCGGATCAGACGCGGCCCCAGAGGTACAGTCACCTGATCGCCGCGCACAGCCGTCAGCCCCTCCGGGACCTCGTAATCGAAGGCCTCGGGCACCGGCAGTGGAATGAGGACGGAGGCGACGATCACCGCGTTTCTCCTCCCCATTCCATGGGGAGGTGGCGCGGCGCATCGCGCCGCGACGGAGGGGGCGTCTCGACATTCAACGGCTGTGCCGCCCCCTCCACCCCTTCGGGGTCCCCCTCCCCATGGAACGGGGAGGAAAAGGAGGCTCGCCCTTCGCCGTCGTCGGCGCTAAAACCTTGTCCCATGAAACTCTTTCTCGACACCGCCGACGTCGCCGTCATCAAGGACATGCTGCCCACCGGGATGGTGGACGGCGTCACCACCAATCCGTCGCTGATCGCCAAGTCGGGTCGGAACATCGCCGAGGTCATCGCTGAGATTTGCGCCCTCGTCGAGGGGCCGATTTCCGCCGAGGCCGTGGCGACCGATTTCGAGACCATGGTGAAGGAGGGCGACAAGCTGGCCGCCATCGCTCCGAACGTGGTCGTGAAACTGCCCCTGACCTGGGACGGGCTGCGCGCCACGCGGGCCTTCGCCGACAAGGGGATCAAGACCAACGTCACCCTCTGCTTCTCCGCCGCCCAGGCCATGCTGGCCGCCAAGGCGGGCGCCACCTTCATCTCGCCCTTCGTCGGTCGTCTGGAAGACGTCGGCGCCGACGGCGTGGGCCTGCTGGAGGAAATCCGCGCCCTCTACGACATCCATGATTTCGACACCGAGATCCTGGCCGCCAGCTTGCGCAACCCGGACCACGTGACCGCCGCTGCCATCGCCGGCGCCGACGCCGCCACCCTGCCTGCGGACACTTTCAAGGCCTTGGTAAAGCACCCGTTAACCGACAAGGGGCTTGATGCCTTCCTGGCGGACTGGGGCAAGACCGGCCAGTCCATTCTGTAACACCGACCCGCAAAAGAGGTCCGCTTGAGCACTTCCCTGGACCTCTCTTCTGACGCCGCCGAGGGCCTTCACTGGCCCGAGGTGCGGGCCTGGCTGAACGCCCACCCGGATCGTCTGCTGGACGACCGCACTCTGCTGGAAGAACTGGGCCTGCGCGCCACAGGCCGCAACGTGGTCGATTTCGGCCGCGCGGCCCTGACCCGGCTCGAAGCCGTGGTCCAACGCGAGGCGGGCGCCCGGAAACAGATCGAAGAGATCGCCCGCGCCAACTTCGCCGCCCAGACCCAGACCCATGTCTCGGCTCTGGACCTGATGGAGGCGACCAGCCACGCCGAGCTGTCGCGTCAGCTGGACGCCACGTCTCAGGCCCGCTTTGGTCTGGCCGGCGGGGCCATCGCCATCGAGAAGCCCGGTCTCGTCCCCTTCGGCTGGAAGCCGCTGGAGCCGGGCCGCGTCGACGCGCTTCTAGGCGACGACGGTCTGGAATGGCTCGGCCCCAACTTCACCGGCCTGGACCTGTTCGGCCCCGCCGAGGGCGAGGTGAAGTCCGTGGCCCTGGTGCGGATGAGCCTGCATCTGCCCGGCTCGGACGGCGCCCGCCCGGCCCTGTGCGCCTTCGGCTCGCACGAAGAGGACGGTTTCACCCCGGCCATGGGCTGCGAACTGGTGGCCTTCATCACCCGCGTGGTGGAACGCATGGCCGAGCGATGGCCGACGCAGGGCTAACCCCCTCAGGTTTGGCCGCCGATCAGACCCTCCTCGCCTGGCTCGAACATCTGGCGCACGAGCGTCGCCTGTCGCCGCGCACGCTGGAGGCCTATGGCCACATAGGCCGTCACTACGTGGCCTTTCTGGAACGTCATCGCGGCGGACCGCAGACCCTGTCTGATCTCGGCGCCGTCACCGCCGCCGAGGTGCGCGCCCATCTGGCCGAGCGCCGCAGCGGCGACCGCCCGCTGAACGCCCGCTCGCTCAGCCAGACGCTGGCCGCCATTCGCGGCTTTCACGTCTTCCTCGACCGGCGCTGCGGCACGCCCGCGCCGCAGCTGGCCCTGGTGCGCGGCCCGCGCGTCAAACCCTCCCTGCCCCGTCCGGTCACGGAGGATCAGGCCAGGGGTCTGCTGCACGAGCCCGAGGCCGATCCCGACGCCGAACCGTGGGAGGCCGCGCGCGATCGCGCCGTCCTGACACTGCTCTACGGCTGCGGGCTCCGCATCTCCGAGGCCCTGTCGCTGAAACGGTCGGACGCCCCGCTGCCGGATACCCTGCGCATCACCGGCAAGGGCGACAAGATGCGGCTGGCCCCGGTCCTGCCCCAGGTGCGCGAGGCGGTGGACGCCTATCTGGCGCTGCAACCCTTCGTCCTTGAGGCGGATCAGCCCCTGTTCCGCGCCAAACGCGGCGGCGCCCTCAGTCCGCGTCACGTCCAGGCCACGGTCCAGCGGCTGCGCGGGCGTCTGGGCCTGCCCGCCTCGGCCACGCCCCATGCGCTCCGCCACAGCTTCGCCACCCACCTGCTGGGGGCCGGGGCCGACCTGCGATCGATCCAGGAACTGCTGGGCCACGCCAGTCTCTCGACCACCCAGAAATACACCCAGGTCGACGCCGCCCGCCTGCTGGCCGCCTATGCGGACGCGCACCCGCGGGCTAGACGGCCTTGACCGCCCCGCCGTCCACGCGGATCAGCGACCCGGTGACATAGCCCGCCAGCGGACTGGCCAGGAAGGCGGCGACCGCGCCGAACTCCTCCGTCGTGCCGATGCGGCCCGCCGGGATGGACTTGACGGATTCCGCCCGCGCCTCGGCAGGCTCGACGCCCGTGGCGGCGGCGCGAGCGGCGTCCAGACGCTCGATGCGCGGGGTGTCGATGCGCCCCGGCAACAGGGTGTTGACCGTCACCCCATTGGCCGCGACCTCGCCCGCTAGGGTCTTGGCCCAGGCCGCCACCGAGGCGCGCAGGGTGTTGGACACGCCCAGCGTCCCGACCGGCTCGATCACCGTGATGGAGGCGACGTTGAGGATACGCCCCCAGCCCATGGCCCGCATCCCCGGCAGCACCCGGTCCGTCAGGCGAAACACCGACAACACCATGGACTCGAAATGATCGCGCCAAATCGACGGCTCCAGCCCGTTCACCCCCGACGGCGGCGGCCCGCCGGTGTTGTTCAGCAGGATCTGGACCGGCCCGCCCAGAGCCGCCTCGGCCACGTCCACCGCCTTCAGCAGCCCCTCATGATCGGCCAGATCGGCGGGGGCGATGACCGCCTTGCCCGGCCCCATGGCGTTCAGCTCATCGGCCACGGCCTGCAGCTTGACCGCGTCGCGCGACAGCAGGGCCACATGCGCCCCCTCGGCCACCAGAGCCCTCGCCACGGCCCGCCCCAGGCCGCTGGAGCCGCCGCAGATCAGCGCGCGCTTGCCGGTGAGTTGAAGGTCCATGTCAGTGTCCGATGTCGCGAGGAGAGTAGAAGCCGCACATGGTCACGCGCGGGATCGATTGCGAGCCCGATCCAATGAAACTTGAGGCTCAACAACTCAAGCCAAGGTCCACTCTCGGCGCTGGAACCGATTACCGCTTTCGACCCGTTGCGGACATTGAGCGCCTGCCCCGGTAGGGCCTAGGAACCCTCGCCAAACTCCACCGTTCAACGCGCGACGTTGATGCGCTCAGGCGCCGCTTGATGGGGTTGAGGCTGATGATCGATCTGGATCGCCGCAAGGTGGTGGCCGCCGGCATTTTCTCAGGCGGCCTGGCCTTGGCGCAAGGTGTTCAAGCCTTTCAGGCCGAAAGCGCGGCTGAAACACTGTTTCGGAATGTGCGGGTCTTTAGCGGACGCTCCACCCGCCTATCAGGCCTCACGGACGTGCTTGTGCGCGGCAACAAGATTGCAGCCGTCGGCGATGGGCTCGCCAGCGCTGGCAGAACGATCGAGGGCCGGGAACGCACCCTAATTCCGGGGCTGATCGACGTTCACGCGCACCTGGAGTTTTATAACCTTCCTGCGCTCGATTTCAGCAGCGCGGACCCGGACTATCTCCAGGTCCGCCAGGCGACCGCCGCCGAGGATTTCCTGATGACGGGCTTCACTTCCGTCAGGGATGCCGGCGGGCCCACATTCGGCCTCAAGCGTGCCATCGATGAGCGTCTGATGCCCGGGCCGCGGATATGGCCCTCTGGCGCGATCCTGTCCCAGACCTCGGGCCACGCCGAATCCCGGCCGATCAACGCTCTGCCCTCGCCCAAAAATCGCGAACTCACGCCGCATGAGAGAGCGCGCTATCTGGCCGTCGTGGACGGGGTTCCCGAGGTGCTGGAAAAGGTGCGCGAACAGCTTTTCCAGGGCGCCAGCCAGATCAAGCTGGCGGTGGGCGGCGGCGTCAGCTCGAATTTCGACCCTCTCGACGTTACTCAGTTCAGCCCCGACGAAATCCGCGCCGCTGTCGGCGCCGCCGAGGACTGGGGCACTTATGTCATGGTGCATGGCTACACGCCGCGCGCCATCAATCGCGCGATCGACTGCGGGGTTAAAAGCATCGAACACGGCCACCTGCTGGATGAAGCCACGCTGCGACGCATGGGGAACGAGAACATCTGGCTCAGCCTTCAGCCCTTCCTGCAGGACGAGGACGCCATCCCCACAGCGCCCGGCTCGGCGAACGAGCGCAAGTACCAACAGGTGACCGAGGGGACTGATCGCGCCTACAGCCTGGCCAAGCGGTTGGGTCTCAAGGTCGCGTTCGGCACAGACATCCAGCTCAATCCGAACGGCGCGGCCCGACAGTCCCATTACCTGCCAAAGCTGCTTCGCTGGTACAGTGGAGGCGAGGCGCTCAAGATGGCCACGCACGACAATGCGGCTCTGTTGGCCATGTCGGGCCCGCGCACTCCCTACGCGGGTCAACTCGGCGTTATCGAACAGGACGCGCTGGCGGACGTCTTGCTGGTGAATGGAGACCCAGTCGCCGATCTTAACCTACTGGCAGATCCAGCGAACAATCTTGCCATCATCATGAAAGACGGCATGATTTTCAAGGACGTCGCCTAGAAGACATCTACCAGGAGCCTTAGCAGGCTCAGAGCTCCATCCGATTTCCGGAAGGTCCTCTTCCCACCCCAAGCGGATATTCAAATCGTCCACTTTGAACCCCTCAACGAAAACGGCGCGCCCCTTGCGGAGCGCGCCGTGATGCGTTCGGGCTGAGGGCCTGGCCTTAGGCCTGCATGGCCCAGCCTTCGACGGCCATGGCCGCCTGGCGGACCGCTTCCGAGCGGGTCGGGTGGGAGTGGCAGGTGCGGGCGATGTCTTCCGACGAGCCGCCGAAGGCCATGGCGATGCAGGCCTCGCCGATCAGTTCGCCGGCTGCGGGTCCATAGATGTGGACGCCCAGGACCTTGTCGGTCGTGGCGTCGGCCAGGACCTTCACGAAGCCCTCGGTCTCGTGGTTGATCTTGGCGCGGCTGTTGGCGGCGAAGGGGAACTTGCCCTTCTTGAAGGCGACGCCTGCGGCCTTCAGCTGCTCTTCGTTCTTGCCGACCCAGGCCACTTCCGGGCCGGTGTAGATGACGCTGGGGACCAGGTCGTAGTCGACGTGACCGGCCTTGCCGGCGATCAGCTCGATCACGGCCACGGCGTCTTCCTCGGCCTTGTGCGCCAGCATCGGGCCATAGGTGACGTCGCCGATGACCCAGACGCCCGGCGCCGTGGTCTTGAAGTGGTCGTTGGGGATGACGCCGCGCTTGTCGGTCTCGATGCCGACCGTCTCCAGACCCAGACCGGCGGTGTAGGGACGGCGGCCGATGGCCACCAGAACCACGTCGCCCTTCAGGGTTTCAGCCGCGCCGCCGGCCGAAGGCTCCAGTGTCAGCTCGACGCCGTCCTTGACCGAGGTCGCGCCCGTGACCTTCGTGCCCATGCGGAAGGTCATGCCCTGCTTGGTCAGGCCGCGCTGGAAGGCGGTGGCGACCTCGGCGTCCATGCCGGCGCCGACCTTGTCGAGGAACTCGACCACAGTCACTTGCGCGCCCAGACGGCGCCAGACCGAGCCCAGCTCCAGGCCGATGACGCCCGCGCCAATGACGATCAGATGCTTGGGCACCTTGGGCAGGAAGAGGGCGCCGGTCGAGTCGATGACCTTGCCGTCCTCGAAGGCGACGCCCGGCAGCGGGGTCGGCTCGGAGCCGGTGGCGATGACGATGTTCCTGGTTTCATAGGTCGTCTTGGCGCCGTCGGCGGCCTCGACCTCGACCTTGTTCGGACCCGCGATGCGGCCGCGGCCCTTCAGCCAGACGACCTTGTTCTTCTTCATCAGGAACTCGATGCCCTTGGTCAGGGCTTCGACGCTGTCGTCCTTGGCCTTGTGCATCTGGCCCAGGTTCAGCTTGGGCTTCACCTCGATGCCTATGCCGGCGAATTCGGTGTTGGCGGCCTCATACAGCTCCGAGGCGTGCAACAGGGCCTTGGACGGCATGCAGCCGACGTTCAGGCAGGTGCCGCCGAGCGTGGCGCGCATTTCGATGATGGCGACCTTCAGGCCCAGCTGACCGGCGCGAATGGCGGCGTTGTAGCCGCCCGGCCCGCCGCCGATGATCACTACGTCGTAGGTCTGGGGAGCGGCGTCGGCCATGGATATCCTCTGATCGGTCTGGCGCTGGGAAGGAGCGGCGCGGACACTAGCGCCGACCCCGGCGGGGTCAACCGCCACGGTCCATATAGGCCGTGATCACGGCGGGGGCCATGCCGACGAAAGCCAAAGACGCCCCATAGGCTGAAACGCCAAAGGGCCGGGCGTCGCCGCCCGGCCCTCCATCGCAGATTTTCAGAAGCCTCAGAAGGCCATGCGGGCGACCAGCTGATAGACGGGACCGCCCTTTTCGGTTTCCAGCTCATACTCGTCGTACTTGCGGTCGATCTGATCTTCGACGTTGCCGAACTTGTCGAAGACCTCATCCTTGGAGGCGTCCAGCAGGTTGGAGCCGGTCAGGCGCACCACGATATTGCTGGCGACGCGCTTCTCGAGGAAGACCTCCAGGTCGGCGCCGTAGGAGGTGCGGACCTCTTCGGCCAGGACGCGGGCGGCGGCCTCGCCCTGCTTGCGATAGGTGGCGCCGAAGGCCGCGCCCCAGGTCGGGATGTCGTGGGTGAAGCCGAAGTTCAGCACATAGTCCGACTGGCTGTTGAACCGGCGGGTCCCCATGAGGTCCTCGACCTCGCTGTCCAGCCACGAGTAGTTGAGGAAGACGCCGGTCGTCTCCATGCCGATGAAGTCCAGCGGCGTCGACAGGTCGAACTCGACGCCCCAGACCTGACCGTCGCCGACGTTGTCGACGGTGTAGATGAAGGTCCCTTCGCCCGCGCTGCCTTCGTCGCCGGTGTTGACCTCTTCCACCAGATCCGAGATCGAGCGGTAGAAGGCGTTGACCCCCACCACGCCGCGACGGCCCAGTTGGCGCTCGAAGCCGACATCCACGCCCCAGGCCGATTCCGGCTTCAGGTTCGGATTGCCGATGAAGTCGCTGTCGCCGAACTCTTCTTCCAAGACGGCAGGCGACAGGCGGTCGAAGCTGGGACGACGCACGGTGCGCGCCGCCGAAAAGGTCAGGCGGTCCGTGTCGTTCAGGCGATAGCGCACGCTGGCCGAGGGCAGCAGGAAGCCATAGTCGGTCTCGGTCACGCGGTCGGCGGCCTCGGCCGTCTCGTCGGCGATGGTGATGTCCGTGGTCTCATAGCGCAGGCCCGCTTCCCATTTCAGCGCGCCGCGATCGCCCGACAGCATGACATAGGGATCGATGCGGTTCTCCTCGATCAGGCTGTCGCCGCCGGGAACGGCCTCAAAGGCGCCGAAGGGGGGAACGACCGGCCGCACGCCCGGCGCGTTCGGCACGTTGAAGCGGATGCGCGGGGCCTCGGTGATCAGGCTGTCGCGCTCCTTCATGGCCCACTGGACGCCGAACTCCAGCGTCGCGCCGGACAGGTCGCGCTTGTGCTCCAGGGTGCCTGACCATTCCTCGTCCTTGATCCGGGTGTCGGTGGCGTCGGCGGTGAAGCGGTCCTCGTCCGGATAGGGCGTGCCGTCGCGCAGGTATTCCGACTCGTTCTCGAACTCGTACTGATCATCGTCGATCATGGCGTAGCCGAGCTTGAAGCGCGTCTTGCCTCCGAACATGTCGCGGCTGTAGCGGGCGTCCAGCGACAGGTTGTCAGTCAGGATGTCCAGGTCGTTGTCGTTGACCACCGCCAGGTTGGCCTCGGTCTGGACGCCGCCTTCGTATTCCAGCGAGTCCTCGTCCTGGAAGCGGTCTGTGCGGACAAACAGACCCGAGAGGGCCAGTTCGCCGCCGGCCACATCGACCTGGTAGGCGGCGTTGAACGAATAGTCGGTGCCGTCGCGGACATCGGTCTGGGCCTCGACGTTCTGCAGCTCGCCGTTCGGCTCGTCATAGCGCTCGCTGAACTTGAACTTGGGGTTGCGGCGGTCCTGCATATTGGCGCCGACCAGCAGACGGCCCGGCCCGACCTGGCCGCCCCAGACGGCGCCGAAGGTCTGACCCCACTGGCCGTACTCGCTGTCGTCGAACATCAGGGCGCCGGCGCGGACATAGCCGCCGTCCAGCGACAGGGCGTCGCGCAGCACGATGTTGATGGCTCCGGCCACCGCGTCGCCCGAACGATTGGCCGAGCTTGAGCGCACGACCTCGACCCGCTCGATCAGTTCGGCGGGGATGCGGTCGACGAAGAAGGAGCGATCAACGCCGGCGCCGGGCACCCGGTCCCCATTGATCAGGATCTGAGTGTAGCCGGAGTCCAGGCCGCGCAGACGCACGCCGTCATATTCCAGCACATCGGACAGGAAGGCGACCGACGGCACGCGCTTCAGGGCGTCACCGGCGGTCAGCGGCTCGAACCGCTGGAAATACTCCAGGTCGTAGGACAGGGTCGGCACGACGTCGTCGGCGCGGTTGCGCAGGACAGGCCGCCCTGTGACGATCACCTCCGACAAGGCCGTGACCGGGCCGTCGTTATAGTCCGGCGCCCGGACGACTTCTTCGGCGCTGACGGCGCCGGCGATGGCGAGAGGGGCGACGGCGGCGCCCAGCAGAAGACCCAGCTTCATTTGTCTTGTTCCCCGACGACACCGGCCTGCGATCAGGCTCTGGTTGTCTTGGGCGCTCGCTAGCGGGGTGCGGCGACGCGACCGCGACGTTTTCGCGAAGAGGATTCGCCGGTTCGCTGACTGTCCGACGACAGATCGTCCCGATGCTGAGGATTATTCGCGGAGGGGGTCTGTAATGCGAAACGGGGCCCGATCTTGCGATCGGACCCCGTGTTCCCAGTCTCGACTGGAGCGGGCGAAGAGATTCGAACTCTCGACCCCAACCTTGGCAAGGTTGTGCTCTACCACTGAGCTACGCCCGCATTCCCGTGGGAGCGATGTGCTGCTCCCCGTCGAGGAGGGGCTTTTAGCCGACCCTTCTCAGACCGCGCAACCCCCTTTTTGGATTTTCCGACAATCCGCTGCTTTTTTTCGAATAGTTCTGGAATTTCAAACGAAAACGGCCCCCGCAACACCCCCGAAGGAAGCGCCGCGAGGGCCGCTGGAAAGCAGCCGCTACGTTTCAATCACGCGCGCCAACCCGCTCAAGCAGCGAGCCGCCGCGCGGCGAGCGATAGCGGCCTCAGCCGCGCTGAGAATCAGCGCGGCGCCAGCCGGATAGCCCCGTCCAGACGGATGCATTCGCCGTTGATGTAGACGTTCTCGGCCAGATGCAGGGCCAGGGACGCATAGTCGGCCGGGGTGCCAAGGCGGCTGGGGAAGGGAATGGCGGCGGCCAGGCTGTCCTGAACCTTCTGGTCCATGCCGGCCATCATCGGGGTCCACATGATGCCGGGCAGGATGGTGTTCACCCGCACCCCGTCCTGGGCCAGATCGCGCGCGACCGGCAGGGTCATGGCGTAGACGCCGCCCTTGGACGCCGAATAGGCCGCCTGGCCAATCTGGCCGTCCTGGGCCGCGACGCTGGCGGTGTTGATGATCAGGCCACGCTCGCCGTCAGCCATCGGCTCGGTCTGGACCATGCCGAGCGCCGACTGCGACAGGACGCGGAAGGTGCCGAACAGGTTGATCGTGACGGTGCGTTCGAAGGAGGCCATGTCGTGGGCGCGGACCTCGCCGGTGTCGCGCTTGCGGCTGACGGTCTTCTGGCCCGTGGCGATGCCGGCGCAGTTGACGGTCAGGCGCTCCTGGCCGTGGGCGGCGCGGGCCTTGACGAAGCCGGCGGCGACGCTCTCGTCCGAGGTCACGTCCACCTTGCAGAAGACGCCGCCGATCTCCTTGGCGATCTCCTCGCCGCGCTCTTCGTTCAGGTCGAACAGGGCGACCTTGACGCCCTTGGCCGCCAGCGCCCGCGCCGTGCCCTCGCCCAGGCCCGAAGCCCCGCCCGTCACCACCGCCGCAATCGAACCGTCGAGTTTCATGAAGATCGTCCCTATATTCTTTGAATCGAGTGTCTGCGCGAGGATTTAGCGGCCATGACCGCCAAAGCCAAACCAGCGTCCGCCGAATCCATGGCCGACGCCATCAATCCTGAAAAGGCCCTGATCCCAACCGTGCAAAGGGTCAATGAAATGCGCGTGAAAAAAGGCTTCTGGCCCAAACTGCGCAGCACCGCCTCGCGCATTCCCTTCGCAGGGCAGGCTCTGGCGGCCTGGTACGCCACCCAGGACCCCAAGACGCCCATCGCCGCCAAGGGGGTCATGTTGGGGGCGCTGGCCTATTTCATCATGCCCATCGACGCCATTCCCGACATCTTCGCCGGCATCGGCTTCACCGACGACGCGGCGGTGATCGCCGCCGTCCTGGCCACCCTGGGGGCCCATGTGAAGCGCAAGCACCACGAACAGGCCGAGGCGGCGCTGAAGCGGGTCCGCGACGCCGCCGACTAGACCGGCGCCTGCGAACGCCACCAGCCGGTGATCGAATAGCGCGGCGCGCCCGCAAAGGGCGCCACCACCGACACCGCGTGCGACTGCGGCACCCTGAAGACGTTCAGGGCGTCGAAGACCGGGATCAGGCTTTCCGTCACCTCGCCCTCCGCGTCGAGGAACTGCAGCTGACCGCCCCACTCCGCCCGCCAGCGCGGCGTCAGGTTCAGCACATAGGCGTAGAGCCGGCCCGAGGCCTCATTGGCGTCGGTATGCCGGTTCAGGAAATGCCCAGGCAGATAGCGGGTCGCCTGACCGTCGGCGAAGACGATGCGGTCGTCGCCCGTCAGCCGCCGCGCAAACGCCAGAAAAGCCGCGCTGTTGAACAGGTCGGCGGCGGCCTTCAGCAAGGCCGGCGTCTGCTCCGCGCCGACGCCCGTGCGGCGGATCAGCAGCCGGTCGTAGATGAAATGAAAGCCCTCTTTGGCCTCGGCGTAGATCTGGTCCAGCGCCGCCTGACGGTCGGTGTCCGACTGGGCGTCGAAGGCGGCGGCGGGCACGTCGATGTCGAACGGATTGCGGATCGCCCGCGACCAGTCGTGCGCCGGATCGGCCAGCAGGGCGTGCAGCCGTTCCGCCCCCTCGCCCAGCAGCCCCGGCACGCGGGTGCGGCCTGTGGCCGCCAGACGCCGGGCGGCGACGTCGATGTCGGTCTCGGACGCCGCCAGGGACAGCAAGGTCATCCCTCGGTCACGACCACGATCTTGCCCATGGCCTGACGGTCGCCCAGGGCCTTGATGGCCTCGTGCGCCTCCTCCAGCGGATAGGTGCGGCTGACGCGCGGCTTGATCTTGCCCTCCGTCCACAGCTGCATCAGCTCGGCCATGTTGGCGGCGTGGGCCTTGGGATCGCGCGCCACCGCCGCGCCCCAGAAGACGCCGATCACCGAGACCGACTTCAACAGGGTCAGGTTCAGCGGCAGGGAGGGAATGCCCGCCGGGAAGCCGACCACCAGATAGCGGCCGTTCCAGTCCATGGCCCGCAGGGCCGGCTCGGCGTAGTCGCCGCCGACCGCGTCATAGACCACGTCGGCGCCGTCGCGGCCGGTGGCCAGCTTCAGCTCGCCCGACAGCGACTTCTGCGCCGCCTTGTCCATCGGCCCGGACGGATAGATCAGGCCGTTGTCGGCCCCCAACTCCAGGGCGAACTCCACCTTGTCGTTGGTCGAGGCGGCGGCGACGACGCGCGCACCCATGGCTTTGCCCAGTTCGACGGCGGCGGCGCCCACGCCCCCGGCGGCGCCCAGCACCAGCAGGGTCTCGCCCGGCTGTAGCTTCGCCCGGTCCTTCAGGGCGTAATAGCTGGTGCCGTAGGTCATGGTCAGGGCGGCGGCTTCCTCGAAGCTCATGCCCTCTGGCATGGGGATCAGGCTGGAGGCCGGGACCGCCAGACGCTCGACCAAGCCGCCCCAGCCGGGCACGGCGATGACGCGGTCGCCCTTGAACACGCCCTTGACGCCTTCGCCCACCGCATCGACCACGCCCGCCACCTCGGCGCCGGGCGAGAAGGGGCGCTCGGGCCGGAACTGGTACTTGTCCTCGATGATCAGGGTGTCGGGATAGTTGATCCCGATGGCCTTGACCTCGATCACCACCTCGCCCGCCTTGGGCGTGGGGTCCATGACCTCTTCGACGACCAAGCTGTCGGGGCCGCCGGCGGCCTTGGACAATACTGCGCGCATACTGGTTTCTTCCGTCATCCCCCGTCGGGCCATGGCGCCGACACGATTGCGACGCTAATCAGCGCGCGGCCCGATGCAAAGAGGCCGAACAGACTTTCAGGAGACGACCATGGCGCGAACCGCCCTCATCCTCCACGGCGGCGCCGGCGCCCGACGCGAGCGCAACTACGACGCCGAGGTGGTTCACATGCGCCAGGTGGTCGAGGCGATGAAGGCGCGGCTGGACGCCGGGGCCTCCGCCGTGGACGTGGCGGTCGAGGCCGTGGTCATGCTGGAAGACTCCGGTCTCTATGTCGCCGGGCGCGGCGCCTCGCCCAATCTGGCCGGGGCCTATGAACTGGACGCCAGCCTGATGGACGGCGCGTCGGGCAAGGCCGGGGCCGTGGCCGCCCTGCAAGGCTTCCGCAACCCGGTCGTCGCCGCCCGCGCCGTGATGGACCGCACCCCCCACGTCATGCTGGCCGGCGAAGGCGCCGCCCTGTTCGCCCATGATCAGGGGCTGGAGCCCATCGGCGACGAAGAGGCCTGGTTCACCCGGGCCGGCAAGGGCGAGGACAATCATCCACCGGGCACGCTCAGCCACGGCACCGTCGGCTGCTGCGTTCTGGACCGGGAGGGCCGTCTGGCCGCCGCCACCTCGACAGCGGGCGTCTTCGGCAAGATGCCGGGCCGCGTCGGCGACACCCCCATTCCCGCCGCCGGCACCTGGGCCGACGAACACGCCGCCGTCTCCTGCACCGGCCAGGGCGAGTATTTCATCCGCGTCGCCGCCGCCGCCCGCACCGCCATCGGCGTGGCCGCCGGTCAGACCCTGGCCCAGGCGTCGCAAGCCGTGATCGACCGCATCGGCGGCCTGGGCGGCGACGGCGGCCTGATCGCCCTGGACCGCCAAGGCAACATCGCCGCCCCCTACAACAGCCAGGGCATGAAGCGCGCCTGGCTGACCACCGACGGCGAGGTCGGGGTTCAGGTCTTCGACCAGTAATTCTTCTCCGCTCATCCCCGCGGAGGCGGGGACCCAGTGCCTTGGCATCACATGCTGCGGCCTATTTGATCGCAGCTTCACCCACGCTCGGCGTGTGAGGTTCTTACTGGGTCCCCGCCTCCGCGGGGATGAGCGGGTTGTGGATGCTCGCTTCATTACAGCACCGTAAGGTGCGCGGCGGGTTTCAGCCCTGATAGGGTCCGCTCACCTGCCCCCGGCGCAGCTTGCGGGGCGACCGGAACCTGACGCCATGAAGACCCGCCTGATCCTGACCGCCTGCGCCTCGGCCCTGCTGCTGGGCCTGCCCGCCGCCGCCTTCGCCGAAAGCGCGGCGCCCGCCGTCGCCACCGCCGCGCAAGGCGGGGTCGCCGTGCCGCCGCTGGGCTTCGCCAAGCGGACCCTGGCCAACGGCATGGAGGTCTATACCGCCCGCGACGCCTCGACCTCGAACGTCACGGTCCAGGTCTGGTATCGCGTCGGCTCCAAGGACGACCCGGCGGGTCGTTCGGGCTTCGCTCACCTGTTCGAGCACCTGCTGTTCAAGGCCACCAAGAACATGCCGTCCGAGACCTTCGACCGTCTGACCGAGGACGTCGGCGGCATGAACAACGCCTTCACCGCCGACGACGTCACCGCCTATTACGAGGTGGTCCCCGCCAACCACCTGCAGCGCATCCTCTTCGCCGAGGCCGACCGCATGGGCTCGCTGGTGGTCGACGAGGCGACCTTCGCCTCCGAGCGCGACGTGGTGAAGGAGGAATACCGCCAGCGCATTCTGGCCAGCCCCTATGGCCGTCTGTTCGGCCTGTTCACGCCCGAGACCATCTATCAGGACCACCCCTATCGTCGCCCCGGCATCGGCTCGATCGAGGAACTGAACGCCTCGACCCTGGACGACGTGCTGCGCTTCCACGCCACCTATTACCGCCCCGACAACGCCATGTTGATCGTGGCCGGCAACTTCGATCAGGCCCAGCTGGACGCCTGGGTGGACGAATATTTCGCCCCGCTGAAGCGCCCGGCGACGCCCATGCCGGTCAATGACGTCAAGGAGCCCGAGCCGACCGGCCCGCGCACCGCCACCTATTATGCGCCGAACGTGCCCCTGCCCGCCGTGGTTCTGGCCTGGAACACCGTGGCCTATCGTGACGCCGACCGCGCCGCCCTGACCGTGCTGGACGGGGTGCTGTCCACCGGCGAATCGAGCCGCCTCTATCGCTCGCTGGTCTATGATCAGCAGATCGCGGCCCAGATCGGCTCCAACCCCGACTTCGCCCAGCAGGCCGGCAACCTGACCGCCTACGCCATCATGGCTGACGGCCAGTCGCCCGAAGCCGGCAAGGCCGCGCTGGAGGCCGAGATCGCCCGCCTGCGCGACGCCCCCGTCACCGCCGCCGAACTGAGCGAGGCCAAGAACGAGCTGGTCGCCAACGCCCTGCGTGGCCGCGAGAGCATCGACGACCGCGCCACCACCCTGGGCATGGCCCTGATCATGACCGGCGACGCGACCGCCGCCGACCGCGAAATCGCCGAGATCCAGGCCGTCACCGCCGCCGACGTGCAACGCGTGGCCCGCCGCTATCTGACCCCGCAGCGCCAAATCACCATCAACTACCTGCCCGCCGACGACGAACACCCGGCCAGCGTGCAGAAGATGAACGTCGACGCCCCCGTCACCGTGGCCGAACTGGCCCCCGCCGGTCCGGTCGCCGTCTTGCTGCCGGAAGCCGAGCGCGCCCGCCTGCCCCAGCCGGGCGCCGAAGTGGCCCCGGCCACGCCTGCGGTGGCCGACTTCCGCCTGGCCAACGGCATGCGGGTCCTGGTCGCCCCCACCGAGGGCCTGCCCCTGGTCTCGGCTCGTCTGAACTTCAACGCCGGCTCGGCCAACGACCCGGCGGGCAAGCCGGGCGTCGCCGCCCTGACCGCCGGCCTGCTGACCCAGGGCACGACGTCCAAGTCGGCGCCCGAGATCGCCACCGCCATCGAGCAGCTGGGCGCCAATATCGGCGCGGGCTCGGGCGCCGACTTCACCAACATCTACGCCAATGCGCCCAAGGACGTGTTCGGTCGCTCGCTGAGCCTGATGGCCGATCTGGTGCGCAACCCGGCCTTCGCCGCCGAAGAGCTGGAGCGCCAGCAGTCGCAGACCCTGGACGGTCTGCGCGTGGCCCTCAGCCAGCCCGGCTCCATCGCCGCCCAGTCCGTAGGCCGCGTCATCTACGGCGACGCCCCTTACGGCGCGCCCGGCGGCGGCACCCTGACCAGCGTGCCGGCCATCACCCGCAACGACGTGGCCGCCTTCCACGCCGCCCGCTATCGCCCGTCCCAGGCCACCATCGTCTTCTCGGGCGCCGTGAACCCGGCTGAGGCCCGCGAGCTGGCCCAGGCGGCCTTCGGCGACTGGCGCGACCCGTCGTCCGCCGCGCCCGCTCCGGTCGCCAAGGCCGGCCCCATCCTGCCGCCGCGCATCGTCGTCATCGACCAGCCGGGCGCCGGTCAGGCCGCCGTCACCGCCGCCATTCGCGGCGTCAAGCGCACCGACGCCGACTACTTCCCGCTGACGCTCGGCAACACCCTGCTGGGCGGCGGCTTCTCGTCCCGCCTGAACCAGGAAATCCGCATCAAGCGCGGCCTCAGCTACGGCGCCCGCTCCTCGGTCGGCGCCCAGCAGGACGTCGGCGTCTTCACCGCATCGACCCAGACCAAGAACGAGACGGCGACCGAAGTGGCCGACCTGATCCTGGCCGAGATCGGCAAGCTGGGGACCAGTCCCGCGACCGAGGCCGAACTGGCCCCGCGCCGCGCCGCGCTGATCGGCGGCTTCGGCCGCTCGCTGGAGACAGTGGACGGTCTGGGCGGCCTGGTGGCCAACCTGGCCCTCTATGACCTGCCGATTAGCGATCTGGCCGACTACGCCGGACGCGTGCGTTCCATCACGCCGCAACAGGTCGAGACGGCCTTCGCCGAGCACCTGTCGACCGACCGCGCCAGCCTGGTCATCGTCGGCGACGCGTCCAAGTTCATCGACGCCCTGCGGGCCAAATACCCGAACGTCGAGGTCATCCCCCTGACCGACCTGAACCTGAACAGCGCCACGCTGCGCTAGGATCGCTTGCCACGGCCTCCGATTTCCGGCCAAGCTGGAAATCGGAGAACTACGCTATGTCAAAAACACCTGCCGCCCTGCTGGTCGCCGCAATGATCTGGCTGACCGGCTCGCCCGCGCAGGCGCTCTCACCCACGTCCGATCCGCTCGACGACGCCCTGGCCCTGCTTCGGACCGACCCCGCTGCGGCCGTCGTCGCACTGGAGCGGCTGTCGGCAGCCGGTGATGCTGAAGCGACCGCTTCATTGGCGACGGCCTTGGAAATCACTGGAGGCGACCCTGAGCGGTCAGAGCGGCTTTGGGCTCAAGCCCTAGCCGACGGTTCGCAAAATGCGCGCCTCAACATCGGCATGCGGCGACTGCTGAACGATATCGATACGGATGACGCAGAAGCCTTCGCCATGCTTCGGGACCTCGAGGAACCGTTCCAGGCCTTTGCAGCCTACCCCATGGGCCGGGCCTACCTTTTAGGGAATGGCGTAAAACAGGACCTTGAGCGGGGCTCACATCTGTTGGCGACTGCGGTTGAAAACGAGCCCGGCAACATAGACGCCCAGTTTCTGCTGGGACGCGCCTACCGCAATGGCTGGGGGGGTAAAGACCGATGCCGACGCCGCCTTCACCCATCTGAAGATCGCCGCTGACGCTGACGACGCCCGCGCGCAGTGGAACCTCGGCATGATGCTGCTGTCAGGCGAAGGCGTGACGGCGAACCCGGCCCTTGCCTACGACTACGTACGCAAGTCTGCGGAACAGGGGCACGAGGACGGCATGATCTCGCTCGCCGTCATGCTGGCCCTGGGCCAGGGCGTGAAACCGACCCCCGCCGAGGCGCGGTTCTGGTATGAGCAGGCCGCCAGGCAAGGCTCCGCCCACGCCCTTCGCGGGCTAGGCATGATGTTGCTTGTCGGTGAAGGCGGCCCCAGCGCCCCAGTTACCGGCACCGCCTATGTGGAACTGGCGGCGGAAGCCGGCGACGCCAATGCCGCCACCTTGCTCAAGCACTACGCAGCGCCGCTTTCGCAACTCTTGCGCCCATCCATCGACGCCGCCAAAGCGAACTGGGCCAAGGCCATCGGCTGGGCGCCATAGCGGCTCAAGCCGTCAGGCAGACCACCTGAGCCACGCGCAGGTCGCGCCGAAGCCGGTCGGCGACCTGGCCGTAGTTGGCGGTGTTGACCGCCTCGCCCAGGGCTTTTTCGTCGGCGCGCTGCTCGCCGCGGATGGCGGGAACAAAGGTGTCGGGCGCCGTGGTGTAGATCAGGCCCCGGCGCGGCGCCTCGGCGATGGTGACGCCCAGCACCCGGCCCCGCCCGTCCAGCACAGGCGCCCCCGACAGGCCTGAAAGCGTGCCCTTCAGCCCCTTGGTGCGCCCGGACTCGGCCCAGGCCAGGACCGGCTCGTCGCGCTCGCCGCGTCCCCGGACCTTCAGCGTCTCGCGGCCCAGAAGACGCGAGGCGACCTCGCCGGGATGGCCCTGTGGGAAACCCGGATGAAAGGCGCGCTGGCCCTTGTGCAGCGGCGTCTGGGCGGCGAGCGGCAGGGCGGGCGGGCCGCCCTCGGTCAACAGTAGAGCCACGTCGGCGCGTTCGGCCAGCCGCACGTCGGCGGCCAGGGCGCGTCCGCCGCCGATCACCAGGGCCGGACGGCGGCAGCCCTCGACCACGTGCCGGGCCGTGACCCAGCGGCCGTCGCCGGCGATGGAGAAGGCCGTCCCGGACGACGGCTGGAACGGATCGTCCGGGGCGATGACGGTGACGGACGGATCAAACGGCGTGATCGGCCCCAGCAGGGCGCCGTGGGCCTCGTCGTCCTCGGGCGCGTGGGGCGCGTCAGCCTTTTCGCGACGGCCCAGCGACACGATCAACAGGGCGCCGATCACCGCCGCATAGATGGTCCAGTCGGGAAGATGGGGAAAGCGCATCAGGGCGCCGTCAGCCCGTTAGGGCGGCGGCGAGGATCAGGGCCGTGGCCAGCTTGGCGCCCGCCAGCACCACGGCGGCGGCGACCTCGCCCTTTTCGATGCGCTGCGGCAGGCCGGTCAGCAGCAGGTCGACGACGCGGAACGCCAGCAGTTGCAGCACCACCGTCGCCACGCCCCAGATGGCGATGTCCCGGATCGAGGTCGAGATCGACAGAGACACGGCCAACGGAATCGCCAGTCCGACCAGCACACCCGAAAAAGCCACGGCGGCGGCGGGATTGCCCTGACGGATCAGCGCCACCTCGCGCCACGGCGTCAGCAGGGCGTAGACGGTCGCCCCGATGGCCAACAGACCAAAGGTCACGACCAGATGCAGGACCAGGATTGGAAAACCGGTGGCGAAGGCCTGAACCTCGGGACTCGACAGGACGCTGGGCAGAGACGACGAGTCCATGGTGTGCGAGCCCGCAGCCTCCAGCTGAAAACGGAACGAAAGCAAAACAGCCTTGCCCGATCAGGACCCGCTTCCGCAAGGGCGCCCGGGCCACACCCGATCAGGAAAACAATGTTAGGCGATAATCAGGTCGCGTCAGTTTCGTCCCCTCGCGCCCTGGCGATCGCCGCACTCTCGCGCTTCAGCGGTTTGGAGACGGGACAGACCTCTTGAACATAGCCGTTCAGGGTATTGGCGAGTTGATCGGGCGCTAAGCTGTAGTGGACGAACTGCCCCTTTTTCTCGCTCGCGACCAAACCCGCGACCTCCAGCACCGACAAGTGCTGCGACACCGCCGGCTTGGAAATCTCGAACTTGGCCGCGATCTCGCCCGCCGTCAGATCGGCATGGGCCAGATAGGCCAGGATCTTGCGCCGGACAGGGCTGGAGAGGGCTTCGAACACGCGCTGCATGGATAGGTATTTAAGCGATTTGCTAACGGCTTGCCAGTCGCTTCATTTCGATGTTTAAATTATTACTTAAATACCTTCTGGAGCGGACCGATGCACGAGCACGATCCCTGCGCTGTCAACAGCCTAATCGAGACCCCCGGCAGCAGCCCGACCGAGGGTCGCGTCGTCTGGGACCCGGCCCATTCAATGTGGAACGGCGCCATGCTGGCGGTCACCCTGGCCTTTGGACTTGCGACCTTCAGCCTGAGCGCATTCGCCGTTTTCGTCGTCCTGACGGGCGCCACTCTGTTGCTCGGCCATTCGGTTGGGTTTCACCGGCGGCTGATCCACGGCAGCTTCGACTGTCCCCTGTGGCTGGAACGGTTGCTGGTCTGGATCGGAACGCTGGTGGGCATGAGCGGTCCCTTCTGGATGATCCGCACCCACGACCTGCGTGACTGGGCGCAACGTCAGCCCGACTGTCACGACTACCTGGCGCATCGACGCCCCATGGCGATCGACGCCGTCTGGCAGATGAATTGCCGACTGGTGCTGGATCAACCGCCGACCTTCGATCTGGGCCGGATCGGACGCGATCCCTTCTACCGTTTTCTGGAGCACACCTGGATGTGGCAGCAGGCGCCGGTCGCGGGCTTGTTGTGGCTGATGGGCGGCTGGAGCTTCGTGGTCTGGGGCGTCTGTGTACGCGTGTCGATCAGCGTCATCGGCCACTGGTTCGTCGGCCATCTGGCCCACCGGCGCGGCCCGCAGACCTGGCTGGTGCGCGAGGCGGGCGTTCAGGCCCACGACGTGCCTTGGGCGGCCATCCCGACCATGGGCGAGGCCTGGCACAACAACCACCACGCCTGGCCCGGCTCCGCCCGTATCGGCCTATACCCCGGCCAGAGCGACTGGGGCTATCGCTTCATCCAGCTTCTGGCACGGCTTGGGCTAGCCTGGGACGTGCAGACGCCGGAAAGCATGAGCGAAAGAGCGACGGCCTTGATGCAGGCACGCCCACGATGAGCCCAGCCTTATGCCGCCGCGACGTCGTCTGCGTCCGCCTCGCGCTCGGCCTTGATCCGCGCGCTCGCCCTCTGCTTCTCGCTCTCGGACTTCAGCTGGCCGCAGGCGGCGAGGATGTCGCGGCCGCGCGGGGTGCGGATCGGCGAGGCGTAGCCGGCCTTGTTCAGGATGGCGGCGAAGCGTTCGATGGTCTTCCAGTCCGAGCACTCATAGTCCGTGCCGGGCCAGGGGTTGAACGGGATCAGATTGACCTTGGATGGGATGCCCTCGATCAGCTTGACCAGGGCGCGGGCCTCGTCAGGGCTGTCGTTGACGCCCTTCAGCATGACGTATTCGAACGTTACCCGGCGGGTGTTGGCCAGACCCGGATAGGCGCGGATGCCGGCCATCAGCTGATCCAGCGGATACTTCTTGTTCAGCGGCACCAAGACGTCGCGCAGGGCGTCGTTGGTGGCGTGCAGGCTGATCGCCAGCATGGCGGCGGTGCGCTCGCCCAGGGCGTGCAGTTGCGGCACGACGCCCGAGGTCGAGACGGTGATGCGGCGCCGCGACAGGGCGATGCCCTCGTTGTCCGAGATGATGTCGATGGCGTCGGCGACATGGTCCAGATTGTAGAGCGGCTCGCCCATGCCCATGAAGACGATGTTGGACAGACGGCGGTCTTCCTTGGGCGACGGCCATTCATCCAGATCGTCGCGCGCCACCTGAACCTGGGCCACGATCTCGGCCGTGGTCAGGTTGCGAACCAGCTTCTGCGTGCCCGTATGACAGAAGGTGCAGTTCAGGGTGCAGCCGACCTGAGACGAGACGCACAGGGCGCCGGCGCGGCCGACGTCAGGGATATAGACGGCCTCGACCTCGATGCCCGGCGCGGTGCGGATCAGGTATTTGCGCGTGCCGTCCTTGGACACCTGACGCTCGACGATCTCGGGACGAGCCAGGGTGAAGGCCTCGGCCAGGGCCGCGCGGGTTTCCTTGCCGATGTCGCTCATCAGGGCGAAGTCGGTGACGCCGTAGTGGTGAATCCAGCGCCAGACCTGGCTCGCGCGCATCTTGGCCTTTTCGGGCGGACAGATGTTCGCTTCGATCAACGCGTTGCGCAGGCCCTCGCGCGTCAGACCGCTGAGGTTGACGGGGGCTTTAACCGGGGCGGAAGCGCGCGAAAGGTCGAGCGTGATGCTCAAGGCTGGATATCCTGCGGGAAAGGGAGGAGCGAGCCTCTAGCACAGATGCAGGGCCTTGTCGCCTTCAGCCCTTTCTGGGGGCTGGCCGTGAAACCGTTCGGGCGGATTGGCGTCCCCTCGGAAATAGTCTGTCTCGGGCCTGCGCGGTTGATCCTGACCGCCCTGACCGCTAAAGCCCGCCGCGTTGGGGAGTAGCTTCCGGCGTCTGTCAGCCGGGATCGCGTCAACATACTTGCCTCCGCCGGGGGCATGGCGCGATCAGCGGATACCCGTCCGCCTAGCGAGACCAGCACGATCCGGGGGCCGAGCCGGCCTGCGCCCGGACGTGCTGTCACGCGCCCGGCTGAGATCTGTTTCCATGACCCCCATCGCCATCGCCATCCTGTCGCTCAGCATGTCCGCCGACGCCTTCGCCGCCGCGATCGGTCGGGGCGCCCAGCACCGCCCCACTCTGCCGCAGGCCCTGCGCTCGGGCCTGGTGTTCGGCGTCATCGAGGCCATCACCCCGCTGATCGGCTTCGCCCTGGGCGTCGCCGCCGCCGGCTTCGTCGCCGCCATCGACCACTGGATCGCCTTCGGCCTGCTCGGCGCGGTCGGCGGCAAGATGATCTGGGAGGCGTTGAAGCCCGAGGACGAGGCGGAAGAAGAAGCCGAAGCGAAGAAGGCCGTGTCGCGCGGCCTGGTCGCCCTGGTCGCCACCGCCGTCGGCACCTCGATCGACGCAGGCGCGGTCGGCGTAGGCCTGGCCCTGCTGGGCGAGAACATCTGGCTGATCGCCGCCTGCATCGGCCTGACCACCTTCGCCCTGGCCACGCTCGGCCTGCTGATCGGCAAGGCGGCGGGCACCCGACTGGGCAAGATCGTCGAACTGATCGGCGGCGTCGCCCTGATCGCTCTGGGCCTCAAGATCCTGCTGGAGCATCTTGGCCTGCTGGCCTTCTGAAACCCGCCTTGCATCCAGGGGGCGGCCAGAGGAACGTCCGCCCTCGGCTAACCGTTAAGCCGCCAGTTGCAAGGAGCCCCCGTCATGCGCGCCGCCGTCATTCTCGCCGCCCTCGCCGTCCCTCTAGCCCTCGGCGCCTGCGCAACCGGCCGGACCGTGCCGACCTATCAACAGGACCTCGACAAGCTGGAAAGCGAATGCACGGCGCGCGGCGGCATCCTGACGCCCAGCGGCGCCATGACCGGCCGCGCGCAGACGGACTATCTGTGCAAGATCACCGGCGGCGCGACGCGCATTCCGTAAGGCGAAATCGGATTCGACGAGAAAATCCGTGGTGGTTGGAGGCGGGATCGAACCGCCGACCTGTGGGTTATGAATCCACCGCTCTAACCATCTGAGCTACCCAACCCCTTACGGGACCTCGCGCAAGGCCGTGACCGACCGGGAGGCGCGAGAGGCGTGCGTATATCGCCGCCTTCCCTCGGGTTCAAGCCGCTTCGACAGCTAAATCGCGCAGGACGATCGGTCGCGGGGGGTTTCGGCTCGCGCGGGGAACGGCGAGGCTTCATTCTGGATTGCAACATCTGTTGTTCAGGAGAGCCCCATGCGTCTGATCGCCCTCGCCGCTTCCGCCTCGCTCCTCGTCCTCGCCGCCGCCTGCGGGGCCAACGGCCAGGA